>VGZQ01000057.1 GCA_016872535.1 Rhodospirillales bacterium
TTGAACGACCCGCAGAAAACGCACTTGCGGCCCCGCTCAAAGTTGGCCGCACACCCGAAAACCCTCGAACCCCCTATAACCATGCGCCTTTCCTCCTAGCACATGGTTACGAATCGCCCTAATTACCTTATAAATTCCTATCCAATGTTACTCTTCCATGGAGAGAGAAATGAACACGCAAAACTTGTTGCTTCGGCGTGCCATTGGCGTGTTAGTCGGACTCGGAACATTGGCGATTGTCGTGGTCGGCTTCGCGCAAACCGCCGCAAACCCGCCCACCCCTCGCCCGGGATGGAGCAATTATAATGAGCTTCCGGCTATCCCGAGGGGAGGTTACTCGATTGTGGAAGGCATGTACCCAACTATTGAAGGTGATAAACCGACTTATGTGGCTACGGCGATATATCATTATCGTTGCTCTTCTCCCACCCAGCCGGCCAAGGATGGATATGGCAGACTATTGGTTTACGGGACCGGCTCAGACTACGTGATGACGCAAATAACTGGCGGCGTGCTCGAAGATATTACGTTTGCCCGACGAGATGACGATAAGCGATTTCTTATTACCGCCAACTCTCCTAAAACTTACCAATGCTTCGTTAGTCATAAGGTTTCTTACCTAACCGACGTTTTTGCAGTAAAATAACTTTTTGAACTGACCTTACCCGCAAGTGTGCGCACATAAAAAAACGCCGGGTGCTTTCACACCCGGCGTTTTCCGTAAGTTGCGACAATCGCGGACTTAGGCGACTTTGCGCGCGGTGTCCTCGATCATCTTCTTGGCCTTGCCGACGATCCCTTCCGGCGCGCCGGACTTGATCGCGATCTTGCGCGGCTTCATCGCTTCCGGCACCTCGCGGGCGAGGTCGATCCAGAGCAAGCCGTTGTCGAGACCGGCGCCCACCACCTTGACGTGGTCGGCGAGCTGGAACTTGCGCACGAAGTCGCGTGCGGCGATGCCGCGATAGAGATAATTGGCTTCCTTGTCCGCGGCCTTCTTGTGGCCTTCGACGGTGAGCAGGTCTTCCACCGCCTCGACCGAGATTTCATCCTCGGCGAAGCCGGCGACCGCCAGCGTGATGCGGTAGTCGTTCTCGCCGGTCACTTCGATGTTGCAGGGCGGATAGTTGGGCGAGGCCGATTCCTGCAGCGCCTCGTCGATCAGGCGCGCGAAGCGGTCAAATCCAATAGTGGAACGGAACAGGGGGGTGAAGTCGAACGTGGTCATGGTGACATCCTCCGATTTGAGCAATGTGACACCGCCGGGACGGGCGTAACGCCCGCGCCCAACGTTCCGGACCCTCCAATAGGCGTCCGGCGAGAATGAGTTGGGCCACGGCCGACGGCGGCGCAACCCCCGGCCAATTAGTTGATATTGCAATATTTATTTCAAGACCACCCCGGGTTCGGCCAGCACCTTGCCGGCGATGCGATGAGCCTCGACCCCGGCCGGAACGCCGCAATAAATGGCGATCTGGATCAGCGCGTCCTGCAGCTCGGCGCGGCTGAGGCCGTTGCCGATGGCGGCGCGGAAATGCAGCTCGAATTCGTGCGGGCGGTTGAGGGCGGCGAGCATGCCGAGGTTGAGGAGGCTCCGCTGCCGACGGTCAAGCCCGTCGCGCCCCCAGCACGCCCCCCAGCAATATTCGGTCAGCAATTCCTGGAAGTCGCGGTTGAAGGGATCGGCCTGATCGAGAGCCTTCGCCACCCGCTCGCGGCCCAAAACCTCGGTGCGAATCCTGCGCCCTTTTTCGAAAACTTCCTTGGACATCGGCCTTTCCTCCGTGGGTGATCGGGATGGGAGAAGCGGTTATACTCGATTTTATGGAAATCGACGTCTTCTACGACATCGTTTGCCCGTGGTGCTTCATCGGCAAGCGGCGGCTGGCCCAGGCGCTCGCCCGCCGCCCGGCCGCCGACGCAAAAATTCATTGGCGGGCGTTCCTGCTCAACCCCCACATGCCCGCGGAAGGCGTCGAGCGCGACATCTACCTGATTCGCAAGTTCGGCAGCGAATCGCGCATCCGCCGCCTGCAGGGCGCGCTGCTGGAGGCCGGGCAATCGGTCGAAATTCCGTTCGCGTTCGACCGCATCCAGCGGACGCCCAATTCGATCAACGCCCACCGGCTCGCCTTCTTCGCCGAGCGCGAAGGCCGCGCCGACGCCGTCGTCGAGGCGCTGTTCCGCGCATACTTTCTCGAAGGCCGCGACATCGGCGACGTTGATGTGCTTGCCGACATCGGCGCCGAATGCGGCCTCGCACGGGACGCGGTCGCCGCCTACCTCGCCGGGACCGAGGAGGTCGAGCGGGTCGCCGAGGAAAACAACCGCGCGCACCGCTTGGGCGTCAACGGCGTGCCGGCGTTCGTCTTCAACCGCCGCTTCGTCATTTCCGGCGCCCAGGATCCGCAGGTGCTGGCGCGCATGGCGGACGCGGCCGCCGCCACCGGCGACGCGGCCTGAATCTCCGCCATGAGCACTACGTCCGGTTTGCATCAGATCGGCCTGACCTACGACCCCGTCCAGGATCGTCTCGTGCTCCGCATCAGCTCGACCGACAAATCCGAATGGCGGCTCGCGCTCACCCGTCGTTTCGTGAGCCTGTTGTGGAAATCCCTGGTCGGCGCGCTGGAAAAGAACCCCGATATCCGCGACGACCTGATGCCCAAGATCAAGGAAGCGATGCTCGCCATGCAGCACCAGGCGGCGGTCGAAAGCACCGACACCAGCAAGGCCTTCGCCGACGACAACCGCGATCTCACCTCCGACACCGGGCCGCAACTGGTCGTGTCCGCTCGCGTCGCGCCCAAGGGCGACACCCACACCGAGCTGTATTTCCGCACCGCCGCCGGCACCGACATCCGCTTCGTCATCGACAAGACGCGGCTGCACGCCTTTTGCCACCTGCTGGTTAAAAGCGCGGTCAACGCGGAATGGAACCTGCCGATGACCATCGGCGACGCCGCGGCGCTCGCGCCCGCGGGCGAGCGGGTGCATTGATCGGCGGCGCGTTCAGACGGCGAGATAGCGGTGCTGCACGTCGGGATCGGCGCGGAACGCGGCGCTTGTACCCTGGTAGCGGATGTGGCCCTTTTCCAGCACGTATACGCGCTCGGCGAGGGCGAGCGAAAACTGGACATTCTGCTCGGCGAGCAGGATCGTCATTCCTTCGGCCTTGAGGCGGGCGACCTGCTCCTTGAGACGCTCGACCACGAGGGGGGCCAACCCTTCGGAGGGTTCGTCGAGCAGAAGAAGCTCGGGGTCGGTCATCAAGGTACGCGCGATCGTCAGCATCTGCTGCTGGCCGCCGGAGAGATACCCGCCCTTCCGGTCGGCGATCTCTCGCAACTCCGGAAAAAGGGCGAAGACGCGATCAGCCGTCCAGCGGGAATGGCCGGCGCGATGGCCGGCGGCGACGTCGAGGTTCTCGGCGACGCTCAGGTCGGAAAAAATCCGGCGATCCTCGGGCACGAATCCGATGCCGAGCCGGGCCAGCTTGTAAGGGCGTTGTCCCGCGATATCCCGGTCTTTCCACACGATCCGGCCTCGGCTCGGCGGCGTCAGCCCCATGATACCGCGCAAGGTCGTGGTCTTGCCGACGCCGTTGCGTCCGAGCAGACACACGCATTCACCTTGCGCGACCGTCAACGAGACGCCGAACAGCACTTGCGACGCGCCGTAGGCGGCGTGCACGTCCTCGAGCGCGAGAATAACGGCGCTCACGAGTGCCCGGTCCCGAGGTAAACGCGACGCACTTCCGGGTCCTGCTTCACCTCGGCCGGTTTGCCGATGGCGAGGACAGACCCGTGATGCAGCACGACGATTCGGTCGGCGATCGAGAACACCACGTCCATGTCGTGTTCGGTGAAGAGCAACGTCAGATGACGCTCGCGCGCGAGCCGCCCGATCAGCGCGATCGCCTTTTGCGTTTCCGCGATCGACATGCCCGCCGTCGGCTCGTCAAGGAGCATGATTTCCGGATCGAGGGCGAGCGCGATGCCGAGCTCGAGTTGCTTCTGGTCGCCGTGGGACAGATATTGCGCCTTCTCGTTCGCACGGTCGCGCAAGCCGACGGATTCAAGCAGCTCATCCGTTTCCGTCCCGTACATCCCGGCGGACGGCCGCCAAAACTCCCAGCCTCGGCCGCGGTGGGCGACAAAGGCCGCCTGGACATTCTGGCCGACGGTGAGCGAGGGAAAGATGTTCGTCCGTTGAAACGAGCGACCCATGCCGAGCCGGCATCGGCGGTGGGGCGGCAGTGCCGTCACATCCCGGCCCTTGAACATCACCGTGCCGGCATCGGGTCGCAAAAGCCCGGTCAGCAGGTTGAACATGGTGGTTTTGCCGGCCCCGTTCGGCCCGATCATGGCGGTGATCGATCCGGACGGCACGTCGAAGCTGACGTCGCGCACGGCCTGAAAGCCGTTGAACGAGCGGCTCAGGGCGCGCACCTCGAGGAGATTGCCGGCGCCCGCGAGCGCAGGTATCCGCTCGGTCGTGTTCATCGGGCGGAATCCCGCGATATGGGCGGCGCGGATGCTCCGGTGCGGCGCTGCCGCACCGCGCGCCCAATATCGATCAGCGAACCGAGCACGCCCGCCGGCAGCGCGAGAATCAGCGCGGCGAGGATTATCCCGAGCACAAGCGACCAATATTCGGTGATCGCGGTGATCTCCTGGTTCAGCCACAGGATCAGGAACGCGCCCATCACCGGGCCGTAGAACGTCCCTATGCCGCCGAGCAGAGCCATGATCAGGACCTCGGCGCCCTTGGTCCAGTTCATGAAATCCGGATACACCCCGCGATTGAGGATGCCAAAGAGCGCACCGGCGAATCCGGCGAGAGCCCCGGCGACGATGAAAACGGCGAGCCGATGGCGACGGACGTCGATGCCGATCGACTGCGCCCGCTCCGGATTGTCGCGGACGGTGGTCAGGATCAATCCGAAGGGCGACTCCACGATCCGCCGCGCCGCCCAGATGCCGAGCGCGACCAGGACGATCGTCAGAAAATGAAAATACTCTGAGGGCGGCCGCGACCCGATCAAGGGCAACACCTTCATCCACTCGAGGTTCGGCGACGGCACTCCGAAAAGACCCTGGTCCCCGCCGGTGACCTCGTTCCAGCGGAAACAAACCGCCCAACTGATCCAGGAAAACGCCAGTGTCAGCATGGCGAAATAGACCTTGGTCAGCTTGACGCAGAAGTAGCCGTAGACCGCCGCGAATAGGGCGGCGACGACACCGGCCGCGAGGAAGGCCCACGGAAATGCGACGCCGCCGTTTTTCATCAAGAGACCGCAGGTATAGGCCCCGATGCCGAAATAGGCGGCATGGCCAAACGAGACCAAGCCGGTGTAGCCGACGAGCAGATTGAGGCTGATCGCGAACAAGGCCCAGATGGCGACGTCGGTCGCGAGATAAGTGTAGAGCGGAGAGCCAAAGAAAGGCACCGCAAAGGCGATCGCGAACAGCGCCGCGCCCCAGGGGATTTTCCGACTCATTTCAGGGCCCTCCCGCCCAGCAATCCGGTCGGACGCAAGATCAAGACTGCGACCATCAGGGCGCCGACCGCGAACAGCGAGAAGCGCGGCATGAGAAGAATGCCGAACGAGAACACGAGGCCGTAGATGACCGAGCCCAAGAAAGTCCCCCAGAAAGAGCCGAGCCCGCCGATCACCACGATGATGAACAGCGCGATGATAATCTCGGCATCCATGCCGGGCACGATCGCGGCCACCGGCGTGATCAGGGCGCCGGCCAGCCCGGCGAGGAACGAGCCGACCACGAAGGTGCCGAGATAGAGAAGATTGACATTGACGCCGAGGGTTTCCAGCATCTCGCGGTCGAGCGCCGCTGCCCGGATCAGCCGTCCTGCCCGGGTCCGTTGCAACACCAGCCACAGAACCAGCGCGATCGCCGGACCAAGCAGGATGATGAACAGGTTATAATCGGGCAACGTCGTTCCAAACACGACGCTGTGTCCGGCGAGCGACGGCGGCCGGGACACCGAATGCTGCTTCACCCCCCAGATCACCTTGACGAAATCGGTGAAGAACAAGACCAGGGCGTAGGTGAACAGGAGCTGATAGAGCTCCTCGCGGGTATAGAGAAGGCGGAAGAGAAACCGCTCGATGACGCCGCCGAGAACGGCGACAACCGTCGCCGACGCCGCCACCGCGACCCAAAAACTCGTTTCGCCCGGTCCGAGCCAGACTACGCACTGATAAGCCACGTAGGCGCCGACCATGTAGAGGGAGCCATGGGCGAAGTTCAGCACCCTCATCACCCCGAAGATCAGCGACAACCCCGACGCCATCAAAAAGAGAAAGCTGGCGTTGGTGAGTCCGCTGAGCGCCTGGGCAAACAGGACGCCGAGATCGATCATGGTCATCCCCCGCGGGAGTCCTCGGGAGCCGAGCCCGGACGCCGTTCGGGCGCCGTCAATCCATGAACTTCGCCACGTCGATGAACATGACCGGATTGAGGACCGGGAACGGATACTTCGGATCGGAGACCGCCTTGCCCCAGACCATGCCGCGCGTCGCCTGCTGGTCCTTGGCGCGGATCGTCATCGGTCCCTGCGGGCTTTGGATTGTCAGTCCCTTGAGCGCGTCGGAAACCTTGGGCGGGTCGATCGAGCCCGCTTTCTTAATCGCCTCGGCTAGGAACTGCATGGCGATATAGCCCTGGATCGGCCAACCCGAGGGAATCTCCTCGCCAAGATACTTCTTCAGCCGTTCGGTCCATTCCTTGTGCGCCGGTCCGCCGTCGAAATTGAAGGCGTCATAAGTGTTGCCCCAGATGCCGACCGGGTAGTCCTTGCCGAGCGAGCGCAGCGCCTCGATTGCGCCCGCCTCGCCGAGGCCGATGAACCGGTGGTTGAGAGCTTCGAAGTAGCGGAGCGGCTTCGCCTGCTTGGCGAAGGCATCGAAGTTGCCGCAACAGATGACCGAGAGCACGGCGTCGGGCTTGGCCGCGATCTGTGCTGTGATGAAGGCGCTGTAGTCCGGCTCGTTCAGTTTCGGCCATTGCTGGTCGACGATCTGGATGTCCGGGCGGAGCTTCTTGATGTGCGCCACGAACGAGGCCGCCGCATCCTGACCGTAGGCGAAGTCTGGAGCGATGGTGGCGACCCGCTTGACCTCCGGCCATTTGGCCATGAGCTCGGCGGCCGCGCGGCCCTCGGTAGTGGTGTTCTTGGCGACGCGGAAGACGTAGGGGTGCAGGGCGTCGGGCGCGGTCAGGCGGTCCGTCGCCGGAACCGGAGCGATGAACAACACCTTCAGGTCCTTGGCGATGGCGGACACCGCCGTCCCTTCGGCCGAGGTGAAGGTGCCGACCAGGAAATGCACCTGCTCCCGCAGGACCATCTCGCGCGAAACGCGGACGGCCTCGTCGGGTCGCGACTTGGTGTCGCGGGAGACGATCTGGAATTTCCGCCCAAGCACCCCGCCCTTGGCGTTGATTTCGTCGGCGTACATCTGGGCGCCCTTGAGCACGGAGGTGCCAAATTGAGCCCCTGCCCCCGAAAGGATCATCGGAACGCCGACCCGAATCGGCTCCTGGGCCTTGGCCGCCGGCGCGACGGCGAGAGTCGCCGCCAGAGCCGCCGCAACCGATATCCCGGCGAGCATCGACGCCGAGACAATACCGCGCATATGCGTTTTCATTTCGATTCTCCCTGTGATGTGTTTTTATGGCTTAGCGGACTCAGGTGATGGGAGTTTGCGATTTGCCGCCTTTTTCCCACACGTTGAACGTCGCTTCCCAGAGCGAGACCTTGCCGTCGCGAATGGTCCAGAACTCGGTACCTCGCCCGCACATGGTCTTGCCGGTTTGGGCGTCCTCCCATTCGCCGTCCCAATAGTTGCCCATCATGTTGCCCTCAAGCATGCGCAGGTCCTTGCGCAGGCGGTAATTGCGCTGGCGCGCGAAGCGTGCGCGCAGGAATTCCTCCGCCGCCGCCTTACCGCGGATCTCGGGGATATCGGCAAACCGAATCACGATGTCGTCGGTGTAGCCGCTCAAGATCGCCTCGACGTCACCCCGGGCGAAGATGTCCTCGACGTGCTTGACGAGCTTCAGCGCGAATTCGCGGGTGACGGGTTTGGGCGCCATTACGTTCATCGTCGTATCCTCCCTTGTCGCGGTTGGTATTGCTTTCAACCGAAGTTCGATATATAGAACTGTTTTCGATATATTGAATTAACCTTACCATCGACCGTCGCGGGCGTCAAGAGCGGGGACCAGCGCGCCGACCCGACAGGGACAACGGAGGATAGAGACCCGATGCGCCAGGACTCTTCTCGCATCCGCGCGGCGGACAAGTCGCGGGATCTCGCCCCAGCGCTCACACGCGGAATCCAGATCCTCGAACTGATCGCCGCCTCGCGCCGGACTTGGTCGCTGACCGAGATCGCGACCGAGCTCGCGATCGCGAAGAGCTCCGTCTTCGGACTCTGCGCGACCCTGCAATCGGCGGGTCTGCTGGAACGCCAGAGCGATGGAACCTATCGGCTTGGCTTGAAGCTCGTCGACCTCGCCAACGCGCGGCTCGAGGATTCCGACTTGCCCGCCGCGTTCTACGCCATTTGGGATTCCTTTGGCGTATTCCGCCAGGAGGCGGTCATTCTCGCGGTGCGCGACGGCGCCGACATGGTGTATGTCGCCTGTCGCAATAGTCCGCTTCCGCTCGGTGTGACCTTCCGGGTCGGCATGCGGCTGCCGGCCTGCTGCACCGCGACCGGAAAAGCCTGCCTGAGCACGCTGTTCGACGAGGCCGTTCGCGCCATCTACCAGAACCGAAAACTGGCACAGTTGACCGCCGCCGGCGTCGCGACCGTGGATGCCCTTCTCGCTCAGCTCGCCGTCGTCCGCAAGAACGGCTTTTCCGTCGACGACGGCGAGACGCGTGAGCACATGTGCTCGTTCGGAGCGCCGGTCTTCGACCGGGGCCAGGCGGCCGCCGTCGGCGGCGTCGCCATCAGCTTTCTCAAGGCGAGCCTCGACGCCGCCACGCGCGTTCGCGCGGCCGCAGTGGTCAAGAAGTTCGCGGCGGAATTGTCCCGCTCTCTCGGCGCCTCTCTCGCCGCCCCTTCCCGACCATCGGTCAAGGCGGCGCGATAACCCGAGGGTTCAATCACCCCGGGCGATGCGGCACAATTGCCCAAGCGCGTCCTGCGCGCCCTTGAGCCGCTCGGCCGGCGTCGCCCAGTCGCCGGCGAACACCAGCTTCTGATCCGGCCGCACCCGAACCGCGCCCGGATGGGCGGTGAGATAGCGCACCAATCCGACCGGATTGGCGAAGATATTGGCCCGGAAGGCGATCACCGCGCCCTTGGCCCCGACCTCGATCCGCTCGACCCCGGCGGCACGGCAGAGAATCTTGATCGCCACCACCTCGAGCAGGTTGGCGACCTCGGGCGGCAACGGGCCGAAGCGGTCGATCAGTTCGACGGCGAAGGCCTCGATCTCGTCGCGGCTTTCGACCAGGGAGAGTCGCCGGTAAAGCCCCATGCGCACGCCGAGGTCGGCGACGTAAGACTCGGGGATCAGCACCGCCATGCCGAGATCGATACGCGGGCTCCATTCGCCCTCGCTCTTGGCTTCGCCCTCGCCGCGCGCTTCGGCGACCGCGTCTTCCAGCATTTGCTGGTAAAGTTCGACGCCGACTTCGCGGATGTGCCCGGACTGCTCCTCGCCCAGCAGATTGCCGGCGCCGCGAATGTCGAGATCGTGGCTCGCGAGCGTGAACCCGGCACCGAGGTCGTCCAAGGTCTGCATCACCTGCAGGCGCTTTTCCGCCGCCGCCGACAGCGTCCGCCCCGGCGGCAGGGTGAGATACGCGTAGGCGCGCACCTTCGAGCGCCCGACCCGTCCGCGCAGCTGATAAAGCTGGGCGAGGCCGAACATGTCGGCGCGATGGATGATGATGGTGTTAACCCGCGGCAAGTCCAATCCCGACTCGATGATGTTGGTCGTGAGCAGCAGGTCGGCGGCGCCGTCATAGAAGATGCCGATCGCGCGTTCCAGTTCGCGCGCGGCCATGCGCCCGTGCGCGGTCACGAGCTTGAGATCGGGCACCAGTTCCTTCAATCGCGCCGCCATGCCGCCCAAATCCTCGATGCGCGGGCAGACGCAGAACACCTGGCCGCCGCGGAAGCGTTCGCGCAGGATGGCTTCACGCACGATCACCGGATCGTACGGCAGCACGAAGGTGCGGACCGCGAGCCGGTCGACCGGCGGGGTCGAAATCAGACTCATCTCCTTGAGGCCGGCGAGCGCCAGCTGCAACGTGCGCGGGATCGGCGTCGCCGACAGCGTCAGCACGTGCACGTCGGCGCTGAGTGCCTTGAGCCGTTCCTTGTGGGCGACGCCGAAATGCTGTTCCTCGTCCACCACCAGCAGGCCGAGATCGCGGAAGCGCACGTCGGCCCCGAGCAGCGCGTGGGTGCCGATGACGATGTCGAGCCTGCCTTCGGCGAGCGCGGCCTTGGTTTCGCCCGTGTCGCGCCCGGCGGTCAGGCGCGACATTTCGGCGATGCGCACGGGGAAACCGGCGAACCGTTCGGTGAACACGCGGAAATGCTGGCGGCAAAGCAGCGTGGTCGGCGTCACCACCGCCACCTGGCGGCCGGCGAGCGCGGCGACGAAGGCGGCGCGCAGCGCCACCTCGGTCTTGCCGAAGCCGACGTCGCCGCACACCAGCCGGTCGGTCGGCTTGCCGCCGGCAAGATCGCCGATCGCGGCCTCGATCGCGCGCAACTGGTCGTCGGTCTCGGCGTAAGGAAAACGCGCGCAGAATTCGTCGTAGAGGCCCTCGGGCGCGGTCATGGCGGGCGCGCTCTTGACCGCGCGCGCGGCGGCGACACGGATCAGTTCCGCCGCCATTTCGCGGATGCGCGACTTCATGCGCGCTTTCCGCGCCTGCCACGCCACGCCGCCGAGCTTGTCGAGCGCCACGCCCGCCTGCTCGGAGCCGTAGCGGGAAATCAATTCGACGTTCTCGACCGGCAGGTACAGCCTGTCGCCGCCGTCGTAAAGCAACCGCAGGCAATCGTGCGGCGCGCCGCCGGCCTCGACCGCCTGCAGGCCCTCGTAACGGCCGATGCCGTGATCGGCGTGCACCACCAGATCACCCGCGGCCAGTTCGGACGCTTCGGCGATGAAATTTTCCGCGCGCACGCGACGCTTGCCCGCGCGCGTAAGCCGTTCGCCGAGCAGATCCTGTTCGGTCACCAGCGCGAGGCCGGGGGCGACGAACCCGCGCTCCAATCCGACCACGGCAGTCGCCACCTCCGCCGCTGGACCGTCCGTCGCGTCGCGCCAATCGGCGACGGCGCGCAAGGGGCCGATCCCGTGTTCGCGCATGACGGTGGCGATACGCTCGCGGGCACCCTCGCCCGACGCCGTCACCACCACGCGGCGGCCTTCGGCCCGCAGCATGTCCAGGTGCGCCTTGAGCGCCTCGTAGACGTTGGCGCCGGGCTGGACGCGCACCTCGGCGAAATCGCGCCCCAACCGTCCTTCCGCGTCGACGACGGCGACCATCCCCGACGGCGTCGCGTCGGGCGGCGCGAACGACGAGAATTCCGCCGTGGCGCGGGCGGCGAGCGCGCGGTCCCATTCCTCGCGCCCGAGATACGTGCGCTCCGGCGGCACCGGGTTGTAGGGCGCCGCGTCCTCGCCGCCTTTGCCGCGTATCCCGGCGCGCGCGGTGAAATATTCGGCGATCGTTTCGAGCCGTTCCGCGATCGCCGGCTCGGTCTCGGGATCGAGCGCCACCGGCGCGGTGGGCGCGTAGTCGAGGAGCGTTTCCATCCGTTCGTGGAACAGCGCGATCCAATGTTCCATGCCCATGTGCCGCCGCCCGGCCGAAATCGCCTCGTAGAGCGCGTCGTTGGCGGCGGGCGCGCCGAACAGGGCGCGGTAGCCGGTGCGAAAGCGCGCGATCGATTCGGGATCGAGCGGCACCTCGCTGGTCGGCTTCAACGCGGCGCCGGCAATCTTGCCGACGGTGCGCTGGGTTTCGGGATCGAAGGCGCGCACCGCCTCCAGCGTGTCGCCGAAGAAATCGAGGCGCAGCGGCCGTTCGGCGCCCGGTGGGAACACGTCGAGGATGCCGCCGCGCACCGCGTATTCGCCGGGTTCCATCACCGTCTGGGTGCGGCCGAACCCATGCCGGACCAAAAACGCGGTCACCGCGTCGGGCGCAAGCCGGGCGCCAGGTTCCAGCGCCATCGTCGCGCCGGCGAAATAGGTACGCGGCGGTACGCGCTGCAGCGCCGCCGACACGGTGGTCAATATCGCGCGCGGCGATATGCGCTCGTCCCCCGCGAGGCGCGCGAGCGCATCGACCCGCTTGCCGGCAAGTACCGGGTTGGGGGACACCCGGTCGAACGGCAGGCAATCCCAGGCGGGAAACTCGAGCCGCTCCACGTCGGGGGCAAAGAAGGCGAGCGCCTCGGCGACAGCAGTGAGCGCGGCGCCGTCGCGGGCGACAAACAGCACCTCCCCTTGCGCGCGGGTGAGGTCGGCGAGCACGCGCGCGGCATGGCCCTGGGGCGCGCCGGCGATCAGCCGTCGTCCGGGGAACGTCATGGATGGAAGTACGAAACTCACGACCGCTTCCGCGCGAAATCCTTCAGCATCCCGAGCACGTCGTGGTCGAATTCGGCCGGCGCAGGGCGCTTTTCGGTGATCCAGTCGAACAGATCGTTGTCGGGCACCTCCAACAATCGCTCGAACAGGTCGAGGTGGCCGGGCGACAGGCCTTCCAGCCGCCGCTCGGCGAAACGCCCGAGGAGCCAATCGGTTTCCTGCATGCCCCGATGGCGGGCGCGATAGAGAATCCGTTTCAGGCGGTCGTTGGGAAACATGGGAAATCGGGCGTTGCCTGGGGCCGAAGGGGGCCTAGGATATACGTCGCCCGCGCCCCTCTGTCAGCCGCCCATGCGCCCCGAGATTCTGTTTTCGCTGTTCAGGCCCGTCACCGCGCTCGCCGGCATCGGGCCCAAGCTCGCCCGCGCGGTCGAAGCCCTGGCCGGGCCCAAAGTCGTCAACCTGCTCTGGCATCTGCCGAGCGGCGTGGTCGACCGTCGCCATTCGCCCCCCATCGCCGACGTGCGCGAAGGCGAAATCGCGACCCTGACGGTCAAGGTCGAGCGCCACCGCAAGCCGCCCAACCCCCGCCTGCCTTACAAGGTGATCGTGTCCGACGACAGCGGGCGCCTGACCCTGGTCTTCTTCCACGCGCGCGAGGATTACCTGCAAAAGCTCCTGCCGGTCGGCGAAACGCGGGTGGTCAGCGGCAAGATCGATCTGTTCGACGGCGAAGCGCAGATGGCGCACCCCGACCACGTCGGCACGCTCGCCGATCTGGACCGCATCCGTGCGGTCGAGCCGATTTATCCGTTGACCGAGGGGCTGTCGCAGCGGGTATTGGCGAAGGCGATCCGCGACGCGCTCGACGATGCGCCGGAGCTGCCGGAATGGATAGAGCCGACCTATCTCGCGCTCCAGGGATGGGCGCCGTGGCGCGAGGCGATCCGCGCCGCGCACGCGCCCGCGAACGATTCCGAGCTTGCGCCGACGGCGAAGGCGCGCCTGCGGCTCGCCTACGACGAACTGCTCGCCAACCAGTTGGCGCTCGCCCTGGTGCGCGCGAGTCTCCGCACCCTCAAGGGCCGCGCCGTTGCCGGCGACGGGCGGCTGCGCGCGCGCGCCGTCGCCGCGCTGCTCTTTCAACTGACCGGGTCGCAGCAGACGGCGCTCGCGGAAATTCTCGCCGATATGGCGGCCGAGGCGCGCATGCTGCGCCTGTTGCAGGGCGACGTCGGCAGCGGCAAGACGGTGGTCGCGGCGCTCGCCATGCTCAATGCCATCGAGGCGGGCGGCCAGGCGGCATTGATGGCGCCGACCGAAATCCTCGCCCGCCAGCATCTCGCCACCCTCGCGCCGCTCGCCGAGGCGGCGGGAGTCCGCGTCGCCCTGCTTACGGGGCGCGAGCGCGGCCGCGCGCGCGACGAGGTTCTCGCCGGCCTGGCGTCGGGCGAGATCGCCATCGCCGTCGGCACCCACGCGCTGTTCCAGGACGAGGTCGCCTTCACCGACCTCGCGCTCGCGGTGATCGACGAGCAGCACCGCTTCGGCGTGCACCAACGCCTGACGCTCGCGGCGAAAGGGCATGTCGTCGACATGCTGGTGATGACGGCGACGCCGATCCCGCGCACCCTGATGCTCACGGCCTACGGCGACATGGACGTCTCGCGCCTCACGGAAAAACCGGCCGGGCGCAAGCCGGTCGATACCCGCGCCGTGCCGCTGGAACGCTTGAGCGAGGTTACCGACGCGGTCGGCCGCGCGATCGGCGAAGAAGCGCGCGTGTTTTGGGTCTGCCCGCTGGTGGCGGAATCGGAAAAAATCGACCTCGCCGCCGCCGAGGACCGTTACCGCCACCTCGCCCAGTTGTTCGGCAAGCGGGTCGGGCTAGTGCACGGGCGCATGAAGGGCCCGGACAAGGACCGGGCGATGGCGGATTTTTCGGACGGAACAACGCGCGTGCTGGTCGCGACCACGGTAATCGAGGTCGGCGTCGACGTGCCGGACGCGACCGTCATGGTCATCGAGCACGCCGAGCGCTTCGGCCTCGCCCAACTGCACCAGTTGCGCGGACGCATCGGACGCGGAACCCGGCCATCGGCCTGCATCCTGCTCTACGCGACGCCGCTTTCCGAAACCGCGCGCGCGCGGCTTTCGATCCTGCGCGAGACCGACGACGGCTTCCGCATCGCCGAGGAGGACCTGCGCCTGCGCGGCGCGGGCGAGCTTTTGGGCACGCGCCAGAGCGGGCTGCCGGATTTCCGCCTCGCCGATCTCGCCATTCACGGCGAACTGCTGGTCGCCGCGCGCGACGACGCCAAGCTGGCGCTCAGCCGCGATCCCGATCTCTCCACCCCGCGCGGCCGGGCGCTAAGAATTTTGCTTTATCTGTTCGAGCGCGACGAAGGGGTGCGCCTGCTGAGGTCGGGGTAGCTTACGCCTTCTCCGCCCCGCCGATGCGGCGTTTCGGCGCGGCCAGCGCAGCGACGCGCTCGGGCGGCACCACCAGGCCGGTCGAGACCACGAACTTGATCGCTTCCTCCACCGTCATGGCGAGCGGGATGGTTTCGCGCTTCGGCACCACCAGCAGGAACCCCGAGGTCGGGTTGGGCGTGGTCGGCACGTAGATCAGCAGCATTTCCTCGCTCGCCAGCCGGCCGATCTCGCCTTCCGGGCGGCCGGTGACGAAAGCGACGGTCCACAGACCCTTGCGCGGGTATTCGATCAGCACCGCTTCGCGGAAGGCCTGGGATTTCTGCGCCAGCACCGTTTCGAACACCTGCTTGGTCGCACTGTAGATGCCGCGGATCACGGGCATGCGCGCGAACAGCGTTTCGGAAATGCGGGTGAACTGGCGGCCGATGAACCCGGCGGTCAGCGCGCCGACCAAGGTCAGTCCGACGACCAGGACGACGAGTCCGAGTCCGGGGATCGAGAACGGCAGATAGTGTTCCGGGTTGTAGCGCGCCGGAATCAGCGCGATGATCCTGTCGTCGATGAAAGTGATGAACGCCCAGGCGATGTAGAGCGTGACGAAGACCGGCGCGGTGATGAGAACGCCGGCAAGCAGATAGGCGCGCAGCCGCGCTCCGAGGCTGATGCGCACCAGCAACGGGGGCGCGGGCTCGCCGCCCGCGGCCGGGGTCTTGTCCGGGGTTTCGTTCATCGTCGGCCGTGGGCCGTCTTATAGCATTTATTTGCGCCGGATGGTGTCGGCGAGAATATTGAGCAGCGCCCGGATGAACGGGTCGCACTTGGCCAGCTTTTCCTGGAACATGGCGCGGGTGACCACGACCACGGTGGTCTTGACCTTGGCTTGGGCGGCGGCGGCGCGCGGCTTGTTGTCGATCAGGCCCATTTCGCCGAACAAGCCGCCCTTGCCGATAGTCGCAAGAACGGTTTTGTTCCCGTCCACGGTCCGGAAAATCTCGACCTCGCCGTCTTGAATCAGGAAAGCGTTGGAGGCCTCTTCCCCTTCCTTGAAAACCAGTTCGCCTTCGGCGAGAACCTTGCGTTGCAAAATAACGTCGGCCATGGCTCCGGACCCCCCTCTCCCATCGTCATATAGCGCGGGAAAATATCGTTGCGATCGTGCCCGGCAAACCCGGCCCGCGGTCTTTCTTTCAGGGCAAAGTGTAGTCTTCTCCCATAACGACGCAAGGCGCTTCCTGGTTTCGAGTCCGCCCGTATCCGGCAGAGGGTCAAGCGACACAGGGCTCAATCGGTGCAATAATGCACAGGACCCATGAGCCGCGAATATCCCGACCGTCCCGTCGCCGGCGTCGGCGCGATCGTGATCGCCGACGGCCGGGTCTTGCTGATCCGGCGCGGCGGCCCGCCGCGCGACGGTCAATGGAGCCTGCCCGGCGGCGCCCAGGAATTGGGCGAGACTTTCGCCGAGGCCTGCGCGCGCGAAGTGCGGGAAGAAACCGGATTGACGATCGAGGTGCTTGGCATCGTCGATGCGGTCGATTCGATCGTCCGCGACGACGCGGGGCGGGTGCGATTCCACTATTTGCTGGTCGATCTGCTCGCCCGGCCGACCGGCGGAACGCTCAAGGCCGGCGGCGACGCGGCGGACGCGCGCTGGTTCGCCCCGGACGAGGCGCTTGCCCTGCCCCTCTGGTCGGAAACCGCACGCGTCATCCGCAAGGGCTTGGCAATGGCGGCGGGGCTCGCGCCACCATCGGTCACGGCAGACGGGCGTCCAATTCGCGGATGATGGCCGGAACGATCTTCAACGCTTCGGCCTTGGGCATGCCCGGCTTGAGGCGCGGGTCGTAAAGGGCCCGCACCACCATGACGTCCGCGCGCGACAGGTCGTACAGTTGATCGCGGTCGCTGAAGATCGAGGGCCTGACCAGGTCGGTGTCGTTGGGAAAGCCGAGAGTTTGGGTCAATTCCTCGAGCAGGCAATGGTTGATGCTCGCCATGTCCCGATCGGTGTTGGCGACAATGACGGCCCCAATCAGCGTTCCGACCGGTTTTTGCCAGGACACGAAATAGCAGCCGCCCGGCGCGGCCAACCGTTCGATCAAGCCCTGATCCACGCCGCCGATCTGGATCTTCCCCATCTGCGCTCGGGGCACGAACACGACAGTTACGTTGGCGGCCTCGCCCGCCTTCGCCAATTCGATCGATAGGTCGGTAAGGCCCGAAAGCGTCGCCGCATGCCGGCCGAGAAATTCGAGATGACGGTCGCTGGGCTTGCCCCGGATCGCGAGACGGACCGGCGATTGCCACTTGGCGATCGCCGTGGAAGCGAGCTTGGGGTCGAGCTCGGAACCGAATACGACCGTCTCGAACAAGCGGACAACGTTTTCGACCGCCGGGCGCGGCGGCGCTGAAGCCGATAAACCCGGCGGCGAATTTGGCGCCCGGTTTTCGGTCGTGGCGGCCGGCGCCGCCGTGCGACGAGCGGCGTCGGCCCATGCCGGTTCGAAAGGCGCGAGGGCGACCCAAGCGATCACCGCGGCCAACCATAATCGGGTCATCCGCCGTCCTCGATCGACCAGCTTTCGAGCATCGCCTCGGCGACCGGACGAAACGCGTCGAAGCGGTCGCCGGGCGCCGTGTAGGACCAGATATGGACCACGGGCGCCGCCGCCCGCCGCATAATCACCACCCACTTGCGGAACGATTCGCCGCCGTGGCGATAATTGACGAGAAATTGGGAACCTTCCACGCGTTTGTCGCCCTCGCCGCGAAAGATCGGCGTTTCGGCTTCGGTGCGCACGTCGGGCACCGCGCGGGCGAGGCGCATCTTGAAATCGGCGAGCACCTCGGCGGTGGCGGCGACCGCCGACGCGGCGCCCGGCGGGCGCACGTTCTCGATGCTGACCGTCGCGCGATAGGCTTCGGTCCCCTCGCGCCCGCTGAACACGACGAGAAACGGATTTTCGCGCGCCGCCACCCAATCGCGGGGATAAGCGACGGTGAATCCGAGCGCGGGGTCGGTGAAGCGCGCATCGAGTCTGGGCGCGCCGGAGCTGGGGGCCTGGACATTCGGATTCTGAGCGTTCGCGCCCGGCGCCCAGGCGCCAATCAATACGGCCACAGCCAATGCCGACAACGGAACTCGCATGGCGTAACGGTACGCCCGGCCGAGGCCGCCCCGCAACCACGCATTCGGATGCCCCTCCGCCGCCGCGTTTGGGGTAGTATGCCCCGCGCGGCCGGTGCGGATCGGGTGAGAATCGCATGGACGAATTCGGCGTAACCTTGCTCGGCGCCCTCGCGGCCGGATTTCTCAGTTTCATTTCGCCCTGCGTGCTGCCGATCGTGCCGGCGTCGCTCTGCTTTCTCGGCGGCACCACCTTCGACCGGCTTGCGGCCGATTCGGTTCCGCCCGATGTTTCCCGGCGCGTGATCGTCGCCGCGCTCGTGTTCGTGCTCGGTTTCGCGACCGTGTTCGTCGCCCTCGGCGCGACCGCGAGCGCGCTCGGCCGTCTCGTGTCCGACTACAAGGAACCGCTGGCGCAAGCCGCCGGCCTCTTGATCGCTCTGTTCGGATTGCACTTTCTCGGCGCGTTCCGGATCGGCGCCTTGAATTTCGAAAAACGATTCCATGTCCAAGCCTCCGCCGGCAAGAAAGCCGGCGGCCTGGTTCTGGCCTACGTCGCCGGACTTGCCTTCGCCTTCGGCTGGACGCCGTGCGTCGGCCCGGTGCTGGCCGCGATCCTGACGCTGGCCGCCGGCGGACCGTCGACCGGCCACGGTGTCGCCATGCTCGGGGCCTACGCCGCCGGCATCGGCGCGCCGTTCATCGCCGCCGCGATCGCGTTCGGACCGTTCCTGCGCTGGGCCAAGGGATTCCGGCGCCGCTTGCGGACGGTGGAAATCGTAACCGGCCTGTTGCTGATCGCGACCGGCGCCGCCATCTTCTTCGGCCAGATGGCGCATATCGCCCAATGGTTCCTGGAGGCGTTCCCCGCGCTCGGGCGCCTCGGTTAGGAAAGATCAGCGCACCGCCAGCACCGCCGACGACGCCTGGCCGATGACGCGCTCGCACACGCTGCCGACCAGCGCGCGGTCAAGGCCGGTCCGGCCGTGGCTGCCGAGCACGATCAGGTCCGCATCGCGCGATTTGGCGGTGGCGACGATCACCGAATCCGCTTCGCCCGGTGCAACCACGCCGTCGGCCTCGATCCCGTCCTTCTGTAACAGCTGGACGGTGCGCTCGACCGCGCGGCGGCCGTCTTCCTGACGGGCCTCGCTATGGCTCGGCACCATCGCGCCGACCACCGTCACCGGCAGCCGGCACACGCGCGCGATCGCGCCCGCGGTCACCGCCGCCGCGTCGCCGAAGCGCGAACCGTCGGTGCCGATCAGGATGCGGCGCGTCCACATCTCGGCCGCGCGCGGCACCACCAGCACGCTGCACTGGCCGCGCCCGATCGCCTTGACCGTCGCGTCGCCGACCGACATGCGCGCGAGGCCGCGGCTGCCGCGCCGCCCCATGACCAGCAGATCGGGGCGGGCTTCCACTTCCGCCTCGACGATCTCGCGCGCCGGATCCTCGCCGCGGCGCAGCATCGGCTCGCAAGCGACGCCCGCCTCCTTGGCCGCCGCGACGACGGTGTCGAGGTAGTTCCAAGCGTCTTCTTCCGCCCGCTCGACCAGGTCGTGGGCCAAGGCTTCGTACTCGGGATTGGTCCGCACGATGGTCAGCGCGGTGATACGGGCGCCGCTTTTCGTGGCGAACGCGATCGCCACCCGCACCGCTCCCGCGCCGAATCCGGAGGCATCCGACGCCAAAAGGATTTTCTCGAACCGCCCGGTCGGTGAAAGCTGGCCTTGTTCCGACATGGATGACTCCCCGATGTGTCAGTGGCCGACCACGAGCACGCCCGATGCGGCCAGTAGTAGAACGGCGATTTGCGCGACAATGATTCCGGCAAACAGGTAATCCCGGTGCTTGAGCGGATAGAGCAGGATGCGGGCATAACAGACGATGGTCACGCCGGATAGAAAGGAGATGCCGACGAAGTTGAGATAATCCCCGGTGAGCGCCAATGTGAGCCACGACCATCCCCATGGCACCTGGGCGGCTTCGAGGTATTCGTAGACCGACAACCCCCAGTAATCGGGCAAGTCCTC
Organism: Rhodospirillales bacterium; assembly: GCA_016872535.1. Lineage (NCBI taxonomy): Bacteria > Pseudomonadati > Pseudomonadota > Alphaproteobacteria > Rhodospirillales > Rhodospirillales bacterium. Next base: position 20,202 of record VGZQ01000057.1, read on the forward strand.
GAACGGCACGTGCGGCGCAAGCAGTCCGGAAATGTAGACGACGAAGGTCGCAACCAGGATCCCAAGACCCGCCTTCATGCCGACATCGAGCGCGGCGGCGTACACCAGCTGTTCGCGTGTGGCATAGAACGCCTTGCGGAAGCGCCGAACCATCGCCCGTCCCCTAGATCCCGAAACCCTTGAGCACGGCGCGAATGCCCGCCGCCAGCAACAGCACGATCACCACGATGCGGATGACGGAAGCCCGCGTGCGCGCCAGCAGGCGCACCCCGATCACCGAGCCCAGCATGATGCCGACGATGGAGGGCACCGCGACCAGCGCCAGCACCGCCCCCGCGTTGATGTAGACCCAGGCGGCGGCGGTATCGACGATCGACAGCATAAACTTGCTGGTCGCCACCGACACCTTGAGCGGCGCACCCAGCACCAGATTGAGCACCGGCACGTTCGCCCATCCCGCGCCGAGGCCGAACATGCCGGCCAGCATGCCGATGCCCGCGAACAGAATGAGCCCCGCCGGCGTGCGGTGTATCTTCCAGTCGATGTCGGTCTGGCGATAGGGGTCGTGGAATACGCCGCTGATGCGGAGCGCGGTCGAGAGCCGATCGGCTTGCGGCACGTCGGGCAGTTCCGATTTGCGGCCGAAGAACATCAGCACCACGATGCCGAGAATCGTTCCGCCGAGCGCAAACTCGATGTAGCGTGCCGGCAGCGCAAGCCCGATCGACGCGCCGACGATCGCCGACATGGATGCGATCAATCCCAACGGCAGCGCGAGGCGCAGGTTGGCCATGCCGCTGCGCAGCAGCCCCGGTCCCGCCGCGAGCGCCCCGGCCAGCGCTACCAGCAGTCCCGCGCCGCGGACGAAATCGATGTGAAACGGGAAAAAACCGCCGACCACCGGCACGAACAGGACGCCGCCGCCGATGCCGCCCAGCACCGCCACGATTCCGAGCGCGAACGAGACGACGAAGAGCAACGACGCCCACGCCCACCACGGCAGATCGAAGGCCGCGTTCTCGGCGGCGTACGCGGGCGAAACCCCCGCCAACACCGCGAACGCGACAAGGAGGAAAATCGACGGTCCTCTCATGTCCCGGTGTCCTGCGATCGGCGAAAAGCCGTGAAAAAGGCGGGGAAAGACCGTCGACCTTAAACCAGTATTTCGGCCGCGACGCAACAAGCTAGCGGACGATCATCACCGAATGGTGGGCATCGCGCAGCACCGTCTGGGCGACGCTGCCTTTGACGAAACGGCGGAAGCCCCGCTTGCCCGAATCGGCGAGAACGATGACCGAAAAGTCCTGGCCCGCCTGGATGATTTCCTCGGCCGGGGCCCCGACCGGCGTGAACTTGTTGAGGACCGGAATGCCGAGCCCGGCGAGCATGCGCGCCGCGTCCTCGACGTGATTCTTGGCCGCCGCCAGTCCGGC
>VGZQ01000058.1 GCA_016872535.1 Rhodospirillales bacterium
CGATGGCGGCGTTGCGCCGATCGCCTTCCTTGGCCCACGCGCCGTCCACCAGGCGATCGGTGAAGGTGGCCGCGATCTCGCGCGAACGGTCGGTGCAGCGATCCAGCACCACCACGATTTCGTCGGCAAAACGGAGCGTTTCCAGGCAGTCGGCGAGCTGACGCTCCTCGTTGCGGATGCTGACCACCGCCGAGAGCCGGGGCCGCGATGTCGCACCGGGGCTCATGCCGCCTTCGCCGCTTCTTTGTTCATGCCGCCTTCGCCCCGGCGCGGTTCCATAACTCGCGCGCCGCCGCCTCGACCGCGTCGACCGAGAGCGAATCCATCAGCGTGCCCGAGGCGCGGTGATCGAAGCCGGGCGGGAAGATGCGATCGAACCCGAGCGTGGCCCGCACTGCCGCTGCGCGCGGCCCCCAAGGGGCGTAGAGTTCTTCGCGGCTCGGCCCGAACAGGCCCAGCGTCGGCGCGCCGCCGGCGGCGGCCATATGCATCAGCCCCGAATCGTTGCCGACGTAGAACGCCGCGCGCTTGAAGCAGGCGTAGATGGTGAGCAGATCGATTCGGCCCATGAGGTCGATGCGCCGTTCGCGCGGGATCGCCTCGATCAGGCGAAGCGATTGCGGCCGTTCGTCGTCGCGCCCGAAGACCGCGATCTTGGCGCCGGGCAGGATGCCGCCCGCGCCGGTGAGGCGGCCGATCAGTTCGAGAAAACGTTCCGCCGGCCAGGTCTTCGCCTTCCAGTTGGCGGCAGGCCCGACCGCGAGCACGGGAGTCCCGTCGGGCAACAGGCGGCGGGCTTCGTCGTCGTGGCGGGGCGCGGTCCAGAGCCGGGGGGCTGGCGGGTCGCGCTCGAGCCCGAGCACGCGGCCGTAAAGTTGGACCCGGTGGATGGCGGCGCGGCCCGAACCGATCCGGCGCTGGCGGCGCGCGGCCAGCAGCCAGGTCAGCGGCGTGTTGCGCAAATCGACCACCAAGTCCCACACGCGCCCGACGCAGCGCGCCCACAATTCGAGCCAATGGAGAGAGAACGCCATCTTGTCGAGGACGATGATCCGTTCCAGGTTCGGCGCCGCCTCGAACAACGGCGCCGCCGCCGGGCCGCAGGCGATGGTCACGCGGGCCTCCGGATGGTCCTCGATCACGCGGGCAAGCACGCCGCTCGACAGCACCGCGTCCCCGACGCGGGTCGACGTGACGAAGAGAACGCGCCTGGTTTTGCGGGAATCGGGATCCTGCATCGGCGTCCGTTATAAGGGGCTGCCGGGGCCTTGCCAACGGCCGCTCCCCGTTCCAACTTTCTCCCGGGCATCTTTGGGCGGGAGCGCACCCGCCCGCTCGATGAAAGGGTTAACAATCCGCATGACCGCGCCGCGTTTCGCCGTGCTCGAAGACCGGGGCGTGCTCGCGATCGAAGGCACCGACGCGCGCGCGTTCCTGCAAGGGTTGGTTTCCAACGACGTCAACAAGGTCGGGGCTTCGCGCGCGATTTACGCCGCCCTGCTCACGCCGCAGGGAAAATTCCTGCATGATTTCTTCATTGCCGAATTAGCCGGGGCGCTGCTGCTCGATTGCGAAAAGGCGCGTCTTGCCGACCTCAAGCGCCGGCTCGGGCTCTACAAGCTGCGCGCGCAAGTGACCATCGCGGACCGCTCCGCCGACCTCGCCGTCGCCGCCCTGTTCGGCGATGGCGCCCTCGGCGCGCTGGCGCTGCCTGACCAAGCGGGCGCGGCGCGTGGATTCGCTAGCGGCATCGCGTTCGTCGATCCCCGGCTCGCTTCCGCCGGGGCGCGTGCCATCGCCCCGCGCGAGTCCTTGCGCGCCGGCGCGAGCGCCGTCGGCTTCACCGAAACGGGCGCGGACGATTACGACAAGATGCGGATTTCGCTGGGCCTGCCCGACGGCAGCCGCGACCTCGAAGTCGAACGCGCGATCCTGCTCGAAAACGGATTCGAGGAATTGAACGGGGTCGACTGGAACAAGGGCTGCTACATGGGCCAGGAATTGACCGCGCGCACCAAGTACCGCGGCCTGGTCAGGAAGCGCCTGATGCCGGTCGCGATCGAAGGGCCCGCCCCCGCCTTCGGCGCGCCCATTCGATTTGGCGAAGCGGACGCGGGCGAGATGCGATCGTCGCGCGGCGGGATCGGGCTCGCGCTGCTGCGCCTGGAAAAGGTCGCGGAAGCCCGCGCCGCCGGAACGCCGCTTTCGGCCGGAGACGCGCGGCTCATTCCGATCAAGCCCGATTGGGCGAAGTTCCAATCCGCATGACGCGCGATCCGCTTGCCCCTCTCCGCCGCGCGCCCGAACTGCTCAAACCGATCGTCGACGTGTTCGACCGCCGCCTCGCCGAATGGGGCGCGACCGCGCGCGGCGTTTATTGGCGAAGCGAGGAAGGCCAGCAACTCCGCTTCGAGGTGCTGGCCCGCGTGTTGGAGGGCGACGCGGGCCCGTTCGCCGTCAACGATCTCGGCTGCGGCTACGGCGCGTTTTTCGATTATCTCGCGCCCCGCCTCGGGCCCAGGCTCGGCCGCTTCACCGGCATCGACATCTCGCCCGCCATGATCGAGGAAGCGCGGTCGCGCATCCGCGATCCGCGCGCCGTATTCGTGCGCGGTATGACGGCGGTCGAAGATGCGGACTATTGTTTCGCCTCGGGCACCTTCAACATGTGCCTCGAAGCCAAACCCGGCGAATGGGTTGCTTACGTCGAGGCTAGCCTCGCGCACTGTTTCGCCCGCGCGCGCAAGGCGCTTGCCTTCAACATGCTGAAGGGTTCGGGCAAGGTGCGCGAGGGCCTCTACTACGCCGAACCCGCGCATTTCGTCGCGTTCTGCCAAAACCTCGGCGCGCGGGTCCAGTTGACGGCCGGTTATCCCCTCGACGAATGGACGATATTCGCCAGGCGGTGAACGGCGCGGTCAACGTGACCGCCGTATTTTGCTCCGAAACCAATCCGCCAAGACTTTTTCGCCGATCTCTCCCGCCGCGAGGGCGAGAAAAGTCGTCACGCATTCCGCGTCCGTTGCCGTCGATTCGAAGCCGTTGCACCCCAAAAAGGTTTCCGCCACCGCCAGGGCGGTGCGTTTGTTGCCATCCATAAAAGGATGGTTGCGGGCAATGCCGAAGGCATAAGCCGCCGCCAGGCTCGCGGCGTCGATATTCGGTTCGTAGGCGGCTTTATTACGAGGTCGGTCGAGGGCGGAGGCGAGCAGCCCTTCGTCGCGCATGCCCGCGCGCCCGCCGTGTTCAGCCAAGCTTTCTTCGTGGATCGCGCGAACGACGACGGGCTCGACCCAAATCCAGTTTTTCACCTTGATCGCCGGATCATTTCGCGAGTTCGCGCAGCGCCGCACGACGAGTCTTAAGAACCCTTCGGGCGACCTTCATCTGCTTTTCGAACTCGGAATCGTAGGGAGTGACCCGGTAGCCGTCCGGCGTTTCGGTTAGAAATATGGTGTCGCCCTTCTCCGCCTTGAGGCGGGCGAGCACCTCGCGCGGCAGCACCACTCCGGTCGAATTGCCGACCGCCATGAGCTTCAGTTTGTGCATGATCGAATTCCCCACGTTATTACAAACGTAATAATAAGAGGATGCCGCCGCCCCGTCAATCCAAGCTGTCAGTTTACGTTGTCAATCCTTCGGCATATTGGCGCGGATTTTTTCGGCGAGCGCCTTGATCGCCACCATGTCGCCGGGCACCAAGCCCCAGTTGAGCATCAGGTTGTCGTCCTTCGCGCGCGGCAGGATGTGCACGTGCAGGTGCATGACCGATTGCTTGGCGCCGGGGCCGTTGGCCTGGACGATGTTCATCCCAAAGGGCGCGAGCGTCGCCTGCACCGCGCGCGCAACCCGGCGGGTGGTCACCGCCGTCGCCGCCACCCAGTCGTCGGGAGTGGCGAAGATGTTTTCGGAATGGAATTTCGGAATCGCCAAGCAATGCCCGGGATTGCCGGGATTGATATCCATGAACGCGAAGGTCTTGTCGTCCTCGAACACCTTGAACGACGGAATTTCGCCGCGAATGATCTTGCAGAAGATGCAATCCTTGTCGAGCGCCATGGCTACCGCCTCCCTTTCGCGCGCTTGCTCATTTTCGCCTTGCCGGTCTTCTTTTTCTTGGCCCCCACCCCGTCGAGGGCGGCTTGCGCCGCCGCCAGCTTGGCGATCGGCACCCGGTAGGGCGAACAGGATACGTAGTCGAGCCCGACCTCCTGGCAAAAGCGGACCGAGGCCGGATCGCCGCCGTGCTCGCCGCAGATGCCGACCTTGAGATTAGGGCGCGTGCGCCGCCCCCGTTCCGTGCCGATCCGCATCAGTTCGCCGACGCCGTCCCGGTCGAGGGTGATGAAGGGGTCATGCTCGATCACGCCGCGTTCCAGGTACTGGGTCAGGAAATAGCCGGCGTCGTCGCGCGAAAGCCCGTAGGTGGTCTGAGTCAGATCATTGGTGCCGAAACTGAAGAATTCGGCCGACTCGGCGATCTCGCCCGCGCGCAGGGCCGCGCGCGGCAGCTCGATCATGGTGCCGACCATATAACGGGTCTTGACGCCGCTTGCCTTCGCCACCTCCGCCGCCGTCCGATCGACGATTTCTTTCATCAGATCGAGTTCGCGCTTGACACCGACCAGCGGAATCATGATTTCGGGCTTGACCTTGACGCCGGCCTTGGCGACCTCGGCCGCGGCCTCGAAAATGGCGCGCGCCTGCATTTCGTAGATTTCGGGATAGGTGATGCCCAAGCGGCAACCGCGATGGCCGAGCATCGGATTGGCTTCGTCGAGATCGAGCGCGCGGGTCCGGACCAAATTAAGATCGGCCCCGGCGTCGCGGGCGATTTCGGCGATCTCCTCGTCCTTGTGCGGCAGGAACTCGTTCAACGGCGGGTCCAAGAGCCGGATGGTGATGGGCAGCCCGTCCATGATCTTGAACAGCTCGACGAAATCGGCGCGCTGGTAGGGCAACAGCTTCGCCAGCGCCACGCGGCGCGCGGCCTCGTCCGGGGCCAGGATCATCTGGCGCATGTGCAGGATGCGTTCGGGATCGAAGAACATGTGTTCGGTGCGCGAAAGGCCGATGCCTTCGGCGCCGAAACGGCGGGCGGCGCGCGCGTCCTCGGGCGTTTCGGCGTTGGCGCGCACGCCGAGCGTGCGAATCTCGTCAACCCAGATCATCAGCCGGGCGAAATCGCCGGTGAGCTTGGGCTGGATGGTGGCGACCGCGCCCTTCATCACCTCGCCGGTGGCGCCGTCGATAGTGACCACGTCGCCTTCGGCGAGCCGGACGCCGAGCGCGCGCATGGCCTTGTCCTTGTAATCGACCTTGATGTCGCCCGCGCCCGAAACGCAGGGCTTGCCCATGCCGCGCGCGACCACGGCGGCGTGGCTGGTCATGCCGCCGCGCGAGGTGAGGATTCCTTCCGCGACGTGCATGCCGCCGATGTCCTCGGGGCTGGTTTCGATCCGGACCAGGATCACCTTCTCGCCGTTCTTGGCCCATTTCTCCGCGTCCTCGGCGCTGAACACGACGCGCCCCGACGCCGCGCCGGGCGAGGCCGGCAGGCCGCGGGCGATGACCTCGCGCTCGGCCTTGGGATCGAGGGTCGGATGCAGCAACTGATCGAGCTGCGCCGGATCGAGGCGGCGGATGGCGTCGGCCTTGCTCACCAGGCCTTCGTCCACCATGTCGACCGCGATCTTGAGCGCGGCCGCCGCCGTGCGCTTGCCGGTGCGGGTCTGCAGCATCCACAGCTTGCCGCGTTCGACCGTGAACTCCAGGTCCTGCATGTCCTTGTAGTGCTTTTCGAGCTTGGTCCGCACCCGGCTCAGGTCCTCGAAGATCGCGGGCATCGCCTCTTCCATCGACTTGAGGCTGGAATGGGTAGCCTGGCGCTCGGCCGCGGTCAGCGGCTGCGGCGTGCGGATGCCGGCGACCACGTCTTCGCCCTGGGCGTTGATCAGGAATTCGCCGTAGAAATGGTTGTCGCCGGTGGACGGATTGCGGGTGAAGCAGACGCCGGTCGCGCAATCGTCGCCCATGTTGCCGAACACCATCGCCTGCACGTTGACCGCCGTGCCCCAGCTTTCCGGCACGTTGTGCAGCTTGCGATACGTGATCGCGCGCTGGTTCATCCAGCTTCCGAACACGGCACCGATCGCCCCCCAGAGCTGGTCGGCCGGGTCCTGCGGGAAAGGACGGCCGAGGATTTCCTCCGCCTTCGCCTTGTAGGCGGCGACGATCGCCTTCCAGTCGTCGGCCTTCAGCTCGGTGTCGTAGGAGTACCCCTTGCGGTCCTTCAATTCGTCGAGGATTTCCTCGAAGTTGTGGTGATCGACGCCGAGCACCACGTCGCCGTACATCTGGATAAAGCGGCGGTAGCTGTCGTAGGCGAAGCGCTCGTCGCCGCTTTCGCGCGCGAGCGCGAGCACGGTGCGGTCGTTGAGGCCGAGGTTGAGGACGGTGTCCATCATCCCCGGCATCGAGGCGCGCGCGCCGGAACGGACCGACACCAGCAGCGGACGCATCTCGTCGCCGAATTTACGCCCGACCGCCTTTTCGACGCGCGCCAGCGCCGTCGCCACCTCGGCCTTGAGGGTCTTGGGATAGCGCTTGCCGTTGGCGTAATAATAGGTGCAGACCTCGGTGGTGATGGTGAAGCCGGGCGGCACCGGTATGCCGATCCGGCTCATCTCGGCCAGATTGGCGCCCTTGCCCCCCAGCAACCCCTTCATGCCGGCGTTGCCTTCCGCCCTTCCCCCGCCGAAACCGTACACGTATTTCGCCATGAGCTAGCCCTCGATCCTGGAGAAATCGGCGACGCCGCCGAGCGCCGCGCGAATACGCGATAACAACTTAAGCCGGTTGGCGCGAAGCGCGGCGTCATCGCAGTTGACCGTCACCTTATCGAAGAAGCGATCAACCGGCGCGCGCAAGGCCGCAAGCGCCCGCATAGCGTCCTGGAATTTCTCGGCGGCGAGCGCGGCGGCGATCGGTACGCGCGATTCCATCAGCGCGGCATCGAGCGCCTTTTCCTCCGCCGCCGTCAGCAACCCCGAGTCGGCGGGGGCGTCGTAGCTTTTGCCGTCCTTCTTTTCCTCGATCTTCAGAATGTTGGCGGCGCGGCGGTAGGCAACCAGCAGGTTGGCGCCGTCCTCGGTCGCGAGGAAGTTCTTCAAAGCCTCGACCCGGGCGAGCAGGCGCACCAGATCGTCCTCGCCGCCCAAGGAAAACACCGCGTCGATCAGGTCGTGGCGCACGCCTTTTTCGCGCAGCGCCACTTTGAGCCGGTCGGCAAAGAACGCCATCATTTCGTTCACGTCGAGCCGCGCGGCGGGCCCGCGCGCGCTGGCGGCGTGGAGATCGTCGGCTTGGCGGAACGCGGCCACGAGCGGCACACGCAAACCGTTTTCCACCACCAAGCGAATGATGCCCAGGGCGGCGCGACGCAGCGCGAACGGATCGCGCGAGCCGGTCGGCTTTTCGCCAATGGAGAAAAACCCCGTCAGGGCGTCGATCTTATCGGCGAGCGCGAGTACGACCGAGATCGGCGCCTTGGGACAGGCGTCGCCGGGCCCGAGCGGGCGGTAGTGGTCGGCGATGGCGTCCGCGACCGGCGCGCTTTCGCCGTCGTGACGCGCGTAGTAGCGACCCATGATTCCCTGCAACTCAGGGAATTCGCCCACCATGCCGGTGGTCAAGTCGGCTTTACACAATTCCGCCGCGCGCTCGGCCGCCGCCTTGTCCGCGCCCGAGACATATTTCGCGAGTTCGGCGGCGAGCAGGCGCAGGCGCTGGACGCGCACGAAGTCGTTGCCGAGCTTGGCGTGAAACACGCGCTCCTTCAGGGCCGGGATGCGGGCTTCGAGTTTTTTCTTGCGGTCCTGGTCCCAGAAGAAGCGCCCGTCGGCGAGGCGGGCGCGCAGGACCCGCTCGTTGCCGGCGACAATGGCGGCACCCTTGTCCTTGGCCGCCGTGTTGGCGACGACGACGAAGAACGGCGCGAGCTTCCCCGCCTCGTCGTTGAGCGCGAAATATTTCTGGTGATGGCGCATGACCGTGGTCAGCACCTCGGGCGGCAGGTCCATGAATGAGTCGTCGATGCGCCCCAACAGCGCGACCGGCCATTCCACCAGGCCGACGACCTCGTTCAACAGCCCTTCATCGGAGACGAGGGCGAGATTTTTATTTTTAGCGAGCTTGGCCGCGTCCCGTTCGATGACGGCGCGGCGCTCGGCCGGATCGAGGATCACCCGCGCCTTCAGAAGCTTCTTCTTGTAGTCGGCGAAATTTCTCACCGCGAACGGCTTCGGCGCGAGGAACCGATGCCCGCGCGTCATATTTTCCGCCTTCACCCCAGCGAACGACAGGGGCACCGTCTTGCCGTCGAACCGGCAAAGAATTCTGCGCACGGGCCTTATCCAACGCGCCGACCCCTGCCAGCGCATGGACTTGGGCCAGGGGAATTGCGCCAGCACGCCTTCGATCAGGGCGGGCAGCACGGCGGCGGTTTTCTGACCGGTTTTCTTGATGACGGCGAACCAGAACACGCCCTTGCCGGTGTCGCGTTTTTCGCATTGGTCTAAGGCCAATCCATTGGCGCGCAGGAAACCGTCGATAGCTTGCTGGGGCGCATCAACGCGGGGGCCGCGACGCTCTTCCGATACATCCGGTTGTTTCGCGGGCAAGCCGTCCGCGACCAACACCAGCCGCCGGGGCGTGACGAAGGTTTCGATCTTTCCGGCGGCGAGGCCCGCCTTGGCGAAGGCCTCGCCCGCGAGCCGCTTCAAACCATCGCCCGCGCGCGCCTGCATGCGCGCGGGGATTTCCTCGGACAGGATTTCGAGCAACAGTTCGGCCATCGCCCGCGCCTATTTCCCGGCGGCGGGCGAATCCCCGCCGCCAGTAATTGATTGCCGCGAGGATTCGCTCGCGGCAGCCGGCTTTTTCAGCCACGCCTCGCAGCAGGCCTTGGCCAGCACCCGCACGCGGCCGATGTAGGCGGCACGCTCAGCGACGCCGATCGCGCCGCGCGCGTCCAGCAGATTGAACCGGTGGCTCGCCTTGATGCACTGGTCGTAGGCGGGAAGCGCCAAGCCGCGCGCGAGCAACGCCTGACATTCCTTCTCCGCGTCGGCGAAGTGGCGGAAGAGAACGTCGATGTCGGCGAGTTCGAAGTTGTAAGCGGAATATTCCTGCTCGGCGCGCAGGAACACCTGGCCATAGGTGACGCCGCGTCCGTCGAAGTCGAGATCGAACACGTTCTCCACGCCCTGGATGTACATGGCGAGCCGTTCGAGCCCGTAGGTGAGCTCGACCGGCACCGGATCGCATTCGATCCCGCCCACCTGCTGGAAGTAGGTGAACTGGGTCACTTCCATGCCGTCGCACCATACTTCCCAGCCCAGTCCGGCGGCGCCGAGCGTCGGGCTTTCCCAATCGTCCTCGACGAAGCGGATGTCGTGAAGCGAAGGATCGATGCCGAGCGCCTTCAGGCTCGCCAGGTAACGGTCCTGGATGTCGGCGGGCGCGGGCTTCTGGATGACCTGGAACTGGTAATAGTGCTGCAACCGGTTCGGGTTTTCGCCGTAACGGCCGTCGGCGGGTCGGCGCGAGGGCTGCACGTAGGCCGCGTTCCACGGATCGGGCCCGAGCGCGCGCAGCGTGGTCGCGGGATGAAAGGTCCCGGCGCCCACTTCCATGTCGTAGGGCTGCAGCACGAGACAACCCTGCCCCGCCCAGAATTCCTGAAGGGTCAGGATCAGGGATTGAAAGCTGGGGCGAGGCGCGCGGCGCGCTTGACGATATGGGCGGGGCTTCGGAGTCATCGGAATTGCTGCGGCGCAGCAACCTTACTGTCCGCCCCGATGGGGGTCAACGATCGGCTCAGCCGGGAAATGGGCAATCCTTGCGCCCGCAGGAGGTGGCGTTCGACGCGGCGACGAAGGCGCCGCAGGCGCGACATTCGATCGTGTCTTCGGCCTCGATCCGGGAATCGGTGCGCGGCGATTCGCGGTTTTGCCCTTTCGGGGGAACGGCACGGGATCGCGCCGCCTTCAGCGCCTGATAGCGCGTGAACCAGCGCCAGCCGTACCAGACGGCGACGATGACGAAGAGCGTGATAAGGATCTTGGTGAGGCTCAGGCCGAACATGAGGTTTTGTAGGGGCGCGGGCGGGAACGGTCAACTCGGTTCCCCGGCCGGTACGAAGGCTAGAGCCCGAAGCGGCCCCACCACAGTCGCTCCTCGACCGCGGCCAGCGCGCGGTCGACCACGTCGACCGGGTCGGCATCGGCGCGGGCGAATCCGATCCGGCGCGGCCACCAGCGCGAACGGCCCATGACCGGTTTCAGGCGCACATTGTCGCCGAAGCGCGCGCGTAAGGTAGAGCGCATATCGCCGAGGCCGTCGATCAGGCCGAGTTCCAGCGCGCGCCGCCCGGTCCAGAACTCGCCGCTGAACAACTCGTCCTCGGGCGCCTTGAGGCGACTGCCGCGCCGCTCGCGCACCGCCGCCTTGAAGCTTTCGTGGATGTCGCGCTGGATCGCGGCAAGACGGGCGACGTCTTCCGGCTTTTCTTCCAGGAACGGATCGAGCAAGGTCTTGCGCTCGCCCGCCACATGCAGGCGGCGTTCGACACCGATGCGCTTCAACAGATCGACGAAGCCGAAGCCGCCGCTCATGACCCCGATCGAGCCGACGATCGAGTTGGCGTCGGCGTAAATCTCGTCCGCCGCGCACGCCAGCCAATAGCCGCCGGAAGCCGCGACGTCCTCGGCGAAGGCGATCACCGGCACGTCGTGTTCGGAAGCGAGCGCGCGGATGCGCCCGGCGATCAGCGCCGACTGCACCGGCGAGCCGCCGGGCGAATTGATCGCGAGCGCGACCGCCTTCAGGTTCCAGAGCCGAAATGCGCGCTCAAGCGCGGGCGCGAGACCGCCGAGTGACAACCCGCCCCGCCACGCGCCCACGCGCCCGATCACGCCCGAAAGCCGCACCACCGCCACCGCCGGCGGCGGGTTGGCCAGGCGCCCGAACGGCAGCCGGGCGAGAAATTTTTGGAAGGGATGCTCGGGCATGGCGGTGGATTATGACATGGGGAGCGCGCGGCCCTCGCGCAAGATCGCCTCGGCCTCGGACGTGTAGCCGCCGCCCCGGCGATGCAGCACCAGGCCGGGGCGGGTCACGGTCGGTTCGGCCGCGCCTTCGCGCGCGGCGACGATGATACGCTTGGCCGGCTTTCCTTCGCCCGCCCACAACGGAAAGATCACGATCCCGCCCGCGTGCTCCGACAGCGCCGCGACCAGCGCATCCAGCCGATCGGCGCGGTGGATGAGCGTAAGCGTGCCGCCAGGCGCGAGCCGATCGCAGCACGCCGCGACCCATGCCGCGAGCCCGCCAGCGCCTTCCGCCGTCGCGCGGCGGCGCGCCGGATCGGGCGAAAGCGTGCCCGAGCCCGCCTCCAGGAACGGCGGGTTGGCGAAAACGTGATTGAATTTTTTCCCCGCCAGTTCGGACGGTAGCGCGAACAGGTCTCCCGCGAAAAAGCGCACGCGATCGTCCATGCCGTTCGCGCGCGCGTTGTCGTCGGCGAGCCGGACGAGCGCCGGATCGAGCTCGATTCCGCTCACGCGGACGCCCGGCACGCGCCAGGCGAGGCAAAGCGCGGCGGCGCCGGTGCCGGATCCGGCCTCGAACGCCTGCTCGCCCGCGCGCGCCGGCACCGCGGCCGCGAGCAGCACCGGGTCGATCGCCGCGCGCAAACCCCGCTTCGGCTGCGCGAGCCGCACCCGCCCGCCGAGCAGCGTGTCGCGGGTAATTTCCGCCGCGCCGACGGCGGTCACGGTCCGCCCTCCCGGCCGATCGCGTCGGCGAGCTCCAGCACCCGGCGCGCGGCCCCCGCGTCGGCCTCATCCACCACCACCCGGCGCGGAATGGCCGAAATGCTCCCGTCCGCCGCGCTGGCGTGGGCGTCAAGCACGAGGGCCTCGATCCCTTCCTGCCGCAACGCGGCAAGAAGCCAGGACAAAAACACCAGGTCGTTGCTGCGTACCAACTCGATCATGATTCACATATTGGGGCGCGCCTTGACCGCGCCGCGCTCGAATCCCTATGATTTCGATTCAATAGGTTCGGGCGGGTTAACCCGCCCGTCAAGCGCCCGGGAAGGAACCGAGTTTTGGGTGTCGTCGTCAACCTGGAGGAAGGCCGGGAACGCAAGCCGTCGCTGGATGGCCTGACCCGCCTCGTCGCCGACGACCTCAAGGCGGTCAACGCCCTGATCGTGCGCCGGATGCAGAGTCCGGTGGCGATGATCCCGCAGCTGGCCGGGCATATCGTTGCTTCCGGCGGCAAGCGCATCCGTCCCATGCTCACGCTGGCCTCCGCGCGCATGTGCGGCTATCGGGGCGAACGGCACCTCGCGCTCGCGGCGTGCGTCGAATTCATCCACACCGCGACATTGCTCCACGACGACGTGGTCGACGACAGCGACCTGCGCCGGGGCGAAGCCAGCGCCAATGCCCTCTGGGGCAACAAGGCGAGCGTGCTGGTCGGCGATTTCCTGTTCAGCCGTTCGTTCGAGTTGATGGTCGAGGACGGATCGCTCGACGTGCTCGCGATCCTGTCGCGCGCATCCGCCGTGATCGCCGAGGGCGAGGTGCTGCAACTCGTTACCGCCAACGACACCGCCACGGGCGAACCCGCCTATCTCGACGTCATCCGCGCCAAGACGGCGCAGCTGTTCGCCGCCGCCTGCCGCATCGGCGCGGTGGTCGCCAACCGCCCGCGCATCGAGGCCGAGGCGCTCGACGCCTTCGGCATGAACCTCGGCATCGCTTTCCAGCTGGTCGACGACGCGCTCGACTATTCGGCCAAGCAGGCGGTATTGGGCAAAACGGTCGGCGACGATTTCCGCGACGGCAAGATCACGCTCCCCACCATCCTCGCCTATCGCCGCGGCGACGAGGAAGAACGCGCGTTCTGGCGGCGCACCCTTGAAGACCAGAACCAGGATCCAAGCGATCTCGATCGCGCCATCGAACTGCTCAACCGGCACGGCGCGCTTACCGACACGGTCGAACGCGCCCGCCATTACGGCGCCATCGCGCGCGACGCGCTCGGCATCTTCCCGGAGGGGGTGGAAAAGACCGCGCTCCTCGAATTGATCGATTTCTGCATCGAACGGGCGTATTAAAAGGCCCAAGACCCCCGTCGGGACCGCCTTGCCCCACCCTCGCGCCGGGTCTATAACCGGCCCCGATTTCGCGGCGGAGTGTAGCTCAGCCTGGTAGAGCACTAGCTTCGGGAGCTAGGGGCCGGAGGTTCGAATCCTCTCACTCCGACCATTTTTATGATTTAAGGTTCGGACTCATACTAAGAATTCGACTGTGAGACCAGGAAGTGCGATTCCCCGCACTTCGGACCGCCAAATTTCGCCCGCCTGAACCGACCGCGCGGTGGTAACCGTGCCGGTCGCCACGATTTCGCCCGCCTGCAATGCGGCGTAGTCGGGTTGGTTGGCCAATACCGACAACAGGTGGGCTATGGCGGATAATGGATTGCCCAGAACATTAGAGCCCTTGGCCGTTTCGATATGGCGATCGCCGCATGACAGCGTAAGCGTGAAGGACTCAAGCGCGCCGATCACGTCGGTGCCGAGTTGAGATAAAGGCCGCGGGGGGCCGACCAACAAGGTGGCGTGGAGCCCGGCGTCAACAACGGTGTCCGGGGCCTGAAACTTCCAGCCGGGAAAGTGCGATTGCACGATTTCGAAGCCGTGTGCCACCCAATCGATCGCATTCAGAACCTCGACAAGCCCCGCGCCGGTTCGGGGAACAGCGCGAAAGCCGAAGACAATTTCAGGTTCGATCTTCGGCTCGACGAACTTACCGAGGCGACAAGTAGCCCGCGTGTCGTTCAGACGAACGACCGTCGTATCGTAGATGTGCGCCCAAATCGGTTCGCGAACTCCGAATTTGGACCACATATCGGGGTTGGTGAACCCGATCTTTCGACCCACGGACTTAGCGCCCTCTGTCAGACGCGCACGGTGAATGAGGTGCGCGACCTCGTAGGCGTCGGAGAGGCCGAAGGCGGGCAGGCGTGTCGTGAAAGGCGCGACCTGACGCGCCGAGTCTTGCGCCGTTTTCATTTCCAATGCGAGTGCAGGAAGGTCGAGCGGTGTTCGCATGAGTGCCCGGCAAATCCGCCGCCGAACGCGCGGTCGTTTCCAACACGAAGCGGTCCAGCGGGCACAGTTGGAATTTATCGTTTAATTTGCAACGTCTTAGATTTATGCGATTTATGTCGTCATCACAGACAACCCCCGTTGTCCACGACAACCCCAAAGTTAAAGTAATTATCGCTCCCGGCGTCAATACCCAGGCGGCCCTCCGCCGCTCGACTTGACCAACGTCGCCCCGTTCTGTTCCTGAACGAAGCGGAGTTCGGCGAAGTCAGACGCGCGGAGCGAATTTTTCGGCTAGGATCGGAGCATGATCGACACCTCCAAGGCCGACTGGCCGAAAACCCCGAGCGGCGCCATCGACTGGGAAAGGGTGTTCGAGGACCCCGAGACCGGCTTGATCGCGCTTGTGCGCCGTACGCGCTCCGCCGCCGCGCTGCGTGAATGCATGATCGCCATCGTCTCGCGCCTTTACGTCCGCAAGGACGATCCGCTCGAAATCGAGCGGTTCGTCCATCAATTGCGAACCATGCTGCCCGACCGGATGTCGCCGACGCGGCTCGCGCGCACCACCGACGCGATGGTCGATATGCTTCGTCAGATCAAGTCCGACCGCATCCTCAAGGTCCTGGAGTACGAAGCCGCCAAGGCCGAAGCCACGGCCAATGCCTTCGCCGATATCGCGGGTTCGACGGCACCCGGCAAAGAGCGTCGTTCGAAATCGAAACCGATCGAACTGACCGAACTGGCCCGCAGCGCCGTTGCACGGCATATCAAACGGATAGTCCACGTTGCCGCGGGACTGGCGGTGGTGGCCGCGGTGGCCGGCACCATGATCGCCACCTATATTGAGAACGCCCCCCAGCGCGAGGCGAAGCGCAACGCCACTCTGCTGCTGGAGCAGGCCCAGGCGGCAAGCCGGGGCGAGACGGTCACGACCCATGTCTTCGGCGGGCGTCTTTACGTCGATCGGACGGGCGCCCGCCCGGTCGTCACGATCGAAGGGCTCACAGCCGATCAATGCGCCAACGCGGGTTGGATGCTGGCAAAAAAGGGCGGGGTTACGGTCGACGACCGCACGCCCACCAATCTCTCGCTCAACACGTTTACCGCGTTGTGCGCCAACAACCCGGGAAATGCGATCGTGAAATGGTCGCCCCGGACGGACGAATAAGTTGCGGACGAACGGGCGCCCGGAACGGAAAGAAATAAAGCCGGTCAGGCCGAGCTTGCCGACAGCGCCGGCAGCTCGCCCATCTTCTTGAGCAGGTAATCGAGGTCGTCGGCCTCCATCACCACGCCGAGATCGCCGTACTGGGTCAGCACCCGCTCGATCATGCGCCGTTTATAGCGCTCGCGATCTTGCTCGCCGCCGTCGTAGCTGGTCTCGCGGAACACGTCCAAGGCGGCGCGAATACCCGGAAAATACGACGCCGGCAATCGCGCCTTGTCGCAGAGCGACCGAAGGCCGAGCTTACCTTCGTCGTGAATCAGGGCGCGGGCGTTGGCGAGCGGAATGCCGGCAAGTTCCGCCAATGCGGCCTCGAAGAACGTGATGTCGCCCATGACCGCCGCGCGCAGCACGATCGAGGGCGTGAGCCGGCCGTGCGCGCGCATTTGACGCACCAGGGTTTGCACCTCTTGCTCCTCGGCCTCGCTCGAAATGCCGAGCACCGCGCGCTCGCGGCTTTGCAGCAACAAATCGGTCGCGAGCGCCGCCGGAAGCTCGTGGCGCGACACCAATTCGGTCTTCAGTTTTTCCGACACCAGCGTCACCAGCCGCTCGGCCACCGTCACCGGCAGCCTGGGGCGATGCACCATCGCCGCCTGGATGCCCTCGCGCCCACCGAAGTCGTCGATCACCGTTTGCAAGGACTTTTCCGAAATCGCGGCGCCCTCGTTGGCGACCAGGGTTTGCACCACCGCTTCGTTGTGGGTTTCGACCAGGGACGCGGAGACCTTCTCCGACACCGCCGTCCGGCTGGCGATCGCCACCTGCTTGGCCGGACCCTGGGTGCGGATGATCTCCACCAAGTCGTTGTCGGTCAGAACCTCGGAAAACTTGAGGATCGGCTCGGCGACCCGGTCAACGTCCTTGGCGAGCGCCACCACCACTTCGCGCGGCACGTCGCGCGCGCGTTTCAGATTATCGGCCAGCGCCTCGCGCACCCGCACCTCGGCGTCGCGCACCATCAGGCGGAAGATTTCCTCGGCGATCTTGCGTTCCCCCGGCGCCAGTTCACCCTTGCCGAATTCGGCGGCGATCTTGGCCGCGGTCACCGCGCGGGCCTCGCCCGAGGGATCGGTCAACAGGCGGACGACGTCATCCTGGCTGAGCGCGTTGCGGGTCATGGCGGTCGCGGTTCCGAGTGAGCGTTGCGGCCCCGGGAACGCGCGCGTTCCCGGTCTTACGCCGACGACAGGGACGTAATAGTGAGATACCGGTCAAATCCCCGCAAGGGCATAGGCGCGGGGCGCGCGGGCAAATACCCATGCGCGCGCCCCGCCAAATTGGAACACGATAATAACGGCTCGCAGCAAGGATTTGCCGGACTGGTGGGTTGCCAGCCGCCATGAAGGCGGCCATAATCCCGTCCCTCTTTGAACTCGAATGCAACGTTTTTCCGGAGAAATCGCGATCATGACCTTCGTCAAGCACTTCCTCGCCGGCGCCGCCGCCGTTCTTGCCTTCGGCGCCGCAAGCGTCCAGGCGTCCGAAGACGGCGCCAAGATATTCCGCACCAAGTGCATGGTTTGCCACGACATGGAAAAGGGCAAACACAAAGTCGGCCCGTCGCTCCATGGCATATACGGCCGCCAGGCCGGTACCGTCGAGGGCTTCACCCGCTACGTCGGCCTCAAGGGCGCGGACTACAAATGGGACAAGAAGGCGCTCGACGAATACCTGACCGATCCGGAAAAATTCGTGAAGGCCAAGGGCGCGCCGCGCAGCGCGATGGCCTTCAAGCTCCCCAACGCCAAGGAGCGCCACGAGGTGATCGAGTTCCTGGAAAAGGGCAAGTAATTCCGGCTGCATCCGGAATTGTCGTCGCGACGGCGCTAGGTGGGTCGGCCCATCGAGCGCCGTTTCGCTTTTGCGGCGAAACGGCTAAAGTGCTCGCGACGCCAGCCGAGAAATACGCCGTCATGAACATCAAGGACCATATCCGTTCGATCCCCGATTTTCCGAAGCCGGGTATCCTGTTCTACGACATCTCGACCTTGCTCGCCCATCCCGACGCCTGGCAGGTGACCATGGGCCGGATGGCGAAGCTGATCGGCCGGCACCAGCCCGACGTGCTTGCCGGGATCGAATCGCGCGGATTTTTGATCGCGGCGCCGCTCGCGCTCAAGCTCGGCCTCGGCTTCATCATGGTGCGCAAGAGAGGCAAGCTTCCGGGCAAAACCATCCGGCACGAATACGCGCTCGAATACGGCACCGACACCGTCGAGATTCAGCACGACGCGATCAAAAAGGGGGACCGCATCGTGGTGCTCGACGACTTGCTCGCGACCGGCGGCACGCTGAATGCCGCCGCCGAACTGCTGCGCAAGGTGGGTGCCGACGTGGTCGGCGCCGCCTGTTTGATCGAGCTGTCGTTTCTTAACGGCCGCTCGAAGCTTTCCGTGCCGTTCGATTCGCTGGTGGTCTACGACCAATAGCGCCGCCGGCGGTCTTTATCGCCTTCTTCATCACGCTCGGCAACGCAAGGCGGTTCAGCCGGGCGACCGGCCACCACGTCAGTCCCTCGATATCGCCGCCGGCAACGCGCGCGCGAACGACCTTTCCCTTCAACGTGAAGTGACTGAAGGCGTGCGCGAAAGCGCCGGAATTGACCGATTGCCAATTGCCCTTCGCCGGCGCGTGGCGCACCACTTCGACCGCCGACCACGGCTTTGCCCGCCAAGGGGTCGAGGGAAACTCCATCATTCCGCCGAGAAGCCCTTTTTCGGGGCGGCGGCGCACCAGCACCCGGCCGCGTCCGTCTTCCGCCCAAAACACGACTGCGTGGCGGGTCGGGCAGGCGAACCCGCAGCCCGTGGAGCCGCGCGATCACCCGCGCCACGTTGCCGTCCACCGGCACCGTCTGCTCCCCATAGGCGATCGCCGCGACGGCGGCCGCGGTGTAGGGCCCGACGCCCGGCAGGCGGGCGAGCCCGGCCTCGTCGCGCGGGAATTTTCCGCCAAGGGGACCCGCCACCTCGCGCGCGGCGCGGTGCAGATTGCGGGCGCGGGCGTAGTAGCCGAGCCCTTGCCAGGCGTGCAGCACGTCGTCGAGGGGCGCGGCGGCCAGCGCCGCCACCGTCGGCCAGCGCGCGAGAAAGCGCGCGTAATACGGCGCGACGGTCGCTACCGTCGTCTGCTGAAGCATGATTTCGCTCAGCCACACCCGGTAAACGTCGGGCCGCGCGGGCGAATCATCGTGCGAAGGCACGCCTACCGGCGTGACGCGCGTGATAAAAGATCCGCCCCTACCGGGGCGCGCGCCGCGGCCTTCGCGCCACGGCAACGCGCGGCCCTGGCGATCGAACCACGCCAGCAGGCGCCGCCCGAGAAGCTTTGCGTTCCCAGCCATCGAAAGAGGTATACTGTCCCGCCATGACCTCAGGCCATACGTCCCGCAGCGGCAAATTCGTGCGCGCCGGCAGGGCGGCGACCCTGAACACGCTCGCGCGGCGGCTGATGCGGCCGCTTTTCGGCAAGCGCGGCCTCGCCGACGGGCGCATCGTCGCCGACTGGGCGGAGATCGCCGGGCCGCTGCTGGCGCGCTCCAGCCGGCCGGCGCGGATCGCCTTCGCCACCGGGGAAAGGACCAACGGCACCTTGCATTTGAAAGTCGCGCCGGGCGGGCTCGCGACCGAAATCCAGCACATCGAGCCGCTGCTGATCGAGCGGATCAACGGCCATTTCGGCTATCGGGCGGTGGCGCGCCTGCACATGATTCAAGCGCCTCTGCCCCCGCCGCCGCCGGAGCCCGAGCCCACCCCGCCGCTCGGCCCCGAAGCCGAGGCGAAGCTCGAGCGCACCCTCGCCGGCGTCAAGGATTCCGGCCTGCGCGCCAAACTCGAAGCCTTGGGGCGCGCGGTGCTGGCGCCTGCCAAAACAAAGGGCAAAACAGGGGGTAACCCGCCGAACAGGCCTTAAAACCATGGACTTTTCGGCCGGTGGGCGACTATAGTCCGGTCTATATATAGTGGTCGGCGAGGCCTAAGTGTCCCGAAAGATTGTGTTTTACTGGTTGTTAGCCATGTTCGGCTGGGTCCTGCCCGCCGCGGCCGGCATCGCGTCCTTAGAGGATGCGCTGGCCGATCGGGTGATCGGGCGCGCCGACGCACCGGTAACCATCATCGAGCACTCGTCCCTCGGCTGCCCCCACTGCGCGAGCTTCCACCGAGATACACTGCCCCGCATCAAGACCGAATACCTCGATACCGGCAAGGCACGGCTGGTTTTTTCGGATTTTCCCCTCGGCGGACCAGCCACCGCCGCCGCCATGGTTGCGCGCTGCGCGCCAAGAAGCGCCTATTTTGGATTGATCGAAACTTTGTTCCGCGAACAAGAGCGTTGGATGCGCAGCCGCGATCCGATCCAGGAAATCGGTCGCATCGCCCGCTTCAGCGGACTGTCCGAGCAGGACGTCCAGGCGTGTCTCGACCTCCAGCCCCTGCTTCTCGGCCTGCGCGAACGGGTCGAGGGCGCGAGCCGGCGCTACGGCGTCAACTCCACGCCCACGTTCGTGATCGAGGGCGCGGTCATCGTCGGCGCGCAGCCCTTCGAGGTATTCCGCGACGCGATCGAGACCGCGTTGAAGAAAAAAGCGAAGTAACCGTCAACAAGGACCGGCGCTCCGTGCTCCAATTCAATCGCCTTCGCCTCACCGGCTTCAAGTCCTTCGTCGAGTCGACCGATCTTATGATCGAGACCGGGCTCACCGGCATCGTCGGGCCCAACGGATGCGGCAAGTCGAACCTGGTCGAAGCTCTGCGCTGGGTCATGGGCGAAACGTCGCCCAAGCAGATGCGCGGCGGCGAAATGGACGACGTCATCTTCGGCGGCACCGCCCAGCGCCCGGGCCGCAACATCGCCGAGGTTTCGCTCGCGCTCGACAATTCCGCCCGCTCGGCGCCGGCGCAATTCAACGACACCGACCGGATCGAGGTGGTGCGCCGGATCGAACGCGGCGAAGGCTCGCTCTACCGCGTCAACGGCAAGGACGTGCGCGCCCGCGACGTGCAAATCCTGTTCGCCGATTCCGCCACCGGCGCCCGTTCGACCGCGCTGGTCAGCCAAGGCCGCATCGGCGCCCTGATCGCCGCCAAGCCCGCCGACCGGCGCATGCTGCTCGAGGAAGCGGCCGGCATCACCGGCCTCCATTCGCGCCGCCATGAAGCCGAGATCAGGCTCCGGGCCGCCGACGCCAACCTGAAGCGCGTCGACGACGTGCTGCAGACCCTTGACGCCCAGCTCCAGAACCTGAAGAAGCAGACGCGCCAGACCGCGCGCTACCGCAACCTGAGCCAGCATATCCGCGTCGCCGAAGCGACCTATTTCTACCTGCGCTGGCGTTCGGCGGACGCAGAGCTCGACGAGGCCAAGTGGCGCCTCGCCTCGGCCGAGACCGAGGTGACCGAGCGCACCCGCGCCGCCGCCGAGGCGGCGGCCGAGCAGGCGGAGCGCGCCTCGGGCCTGCCCGAGCTGCGCCACGCGGAAGCCGAAGCCGCGGCCGAACTGCAGCGCCTGATCATCGCCCGCGAGCAGCTCGACGCCGAGGAACGCCGTCTCGAGGAAAGCCGCCGCGAAATCGAAACCCGCCTCGCCCACATCGCCCAGGACACCGAGCGCGAGGAATCCTTGCGCGCCGAGGCGCGCGAAGCCATCGGCCGCCTCGCCAACGAACGCGCCGCCATCGACCAAGCCCGCGCCGGCGAAGCCGTCGCCCGCGCCGAGGCCGAGGCCGCGCTCGCCGCCGCCGCCGACGCGGTCGCGGCCGAGGACCTCAAGCTCGCCCGACTCACCCACGAAGTCGCCGAAACCGAAACCCGGCGCCAGGCGCTCGCGCGCGCCAAGGCCGAACTCGACGAGCGCATCGGCCGCCTCGCCCAGCGCGTGGGCGAACTGGCCGAACAACGCGCCCGCGTCGAGGCCGAAGCCGTCGCCGTCGCCGCCGCCGAGGCGGCCGACGCGGCGGCCGAAAGC
>VGZQ01000059.1 GCA_016872535.1 Rhodospirillales bacterium
TCGCGCTTGGTGAAAATGGGGGGCGTAATCCCGAACTGCACCGCGCGCGACTGCACGAACGACTTCGCGGCCTGAATCGATTCTTGCATCACGTCACCGAGCTTGCCGGTAATGGTCATGCGTCCCTTGCCTGGCACCATCACCGCTTCGATCGAGAGCAGTTCGCCGCCTACTTCCGTCCATGCCAGCCCAGTGGTCACGCCGACCAGGTCGTCGGCCTCGATTTCGCCGAAACGGTAGCGGCGGACGCCGGCGTACTTGCCGAGCGTTTTGCTGGTGAGATTGACGGATTTCTTCTTGCCGTCCTTGTCGGAAACGAGTTCCTTGACCGCCTTGCGCACCAGATTGGCGAGTTCGCGCTCCAGGTTGCGCACGCCGGATTCGCGCGTGTAATAGCGAATAACGTCGCGCAATGCGGAATCGGAGATCGTCCATTCCTCGGGCTTTAGGCCATGGGCTTCCAGCTGCTTCGGAAGCAGGTGGCGCCGGGCGATCTCGACCTTTTCATCCTCGGTGTAGCCGGCAATGCGAATGATTTCCATCCGGTCGAGCAGCGCCGGGGGCATGTTGAGGGTGTTGGCCGTCGTCACGAACATGACGTCCGACAGGTCGTAATCGACCTCCAGATAATGGTCGTTGAAGGTGTTGTTCTGCTCGGGGTCAAGCACCTCGAGCAAGGCGGAGGCCGGATCGCCGCGCCAGTCGTGGCCCATCTTGTCCACCTCGTCGAGAAGGAACAGCGGGTTCGAGCTCTTGGCCTTCTTCATGCCCTGAATGATCTTGCCCGGCATCGAGCCGATGTAGGTCCGCCGATGGCCGCGGATCTCGGCCTCGTCGCGCACGCCGCCCAGCGACATGCGCACGAAGTTGCGTCCCGTCGCGCGCGCCACCGACTTGCCGAGCGAAGTCTTGCCGACGCCCGGCGCGCCGACCAGGCACAGGATCGGGCCCTTCATCTTCTGGGCGCGCTGTTGGACCGCGAGATATTCGAGGATGCGCTCCTTGACCTTTTCCAGGCCGTAATGATCGGCGTCGAGCACCTCTTCGGCCTTGGCGATGTCGATCTTCACCTTGCTGCGCTTTTTCCAGGGAATGCTGAGCATCCAGTCGAGGTAATTGCGCACCACGGTGGCCTCGGCCGACATCGGGCTCATGGAGCGGAGCTTCTTCAGCTCGGCCATCGCCTTGTCGCGCGCTTCCTTGCTGAGACGCGTCTTCTTGATGCGCTCCTCGATCTCGGACGCTTCGTCGCGGCCGTCGTCGGTTTCGCCGAGTTCCTTTTGGATCGCCTTCAGCTGTTCGTTCAGATAGTACTCGCGCTGCGTCTTCTCCATCTGCCGCTTGACGCGGTTGCGAATCTTCTTCTCGACCTGAAGAACGCCGATCTCCGATTCCATATGGCCGAACACTTTTTCGAGCCGTTCGGTGATGGACTCGATTTCGAGGATTTCCTGCTTGTCCGGAATCTTGAGGGCCAGATGGGACGCGAGCGTGTCGGCGAGCTTGCTGCCGTTCTCGATCTGGTTGATGGACACGAGAACTTCGGGCGGAATCTTCTTGTTCAGCTTGATGTACTGCTCGAACTGGGAAATCACCGAGCGCGACAGCGCCTCGATTTCCTGCGCGTCCCCGCTCTTCTCCTCGATCAGGTCGGCTTCGGCCTGGAAGAAATTCGGATTCTCGACGAAGCGCTGGATGCGCGCGCGGCGCACGCCTTCGACCAGCACCTTGACGGTGCCGTCGGGAAGCTTGAGCAATTGCAGGACCGTGGAAACCGTGCCGACCCGGTAGATGTCGTCGACGCCGGGATCGTCCTGGGCGGCGTTCTTCTGGGCGACCAGCAGGATCTGCTTGTCGTCCTTCATCACGTCCTCGAGCGCCCGCACCGATTTCTCGCGCCCGACGAACAAGGGCACGATCATGTGCGGAAAGACGACGATGTCCCGCAGAGGCAGGATCGGAAAAACGTGGGCCTGGGATGTCACGGGGGTGGTCACGGGGTGTCCTTTTGCTTCCGGCTCGGGCGACGCGCCGCCAACAACGGCCTCGCATCACCGAGCTAAAGTGGGCTCGATCCTACCCAAGCGCAAGGGGAAACGCGGGCTGGAAGGCCTTGTTCGGCATGTATAACGATTCGGCCGGGGCGCGTTTGCCCGGTGCCGCCGGTTCGTGATTCGGGGAAAACCCTAAGCGGAAGTTTCGAGGTCGCCCCGACGCTCGGCGTAGATGTAGAGCGGCTGGGCCTTACCCTCGGCCACTTCGGCGCTGATAACCACTTCCTCGACGCCGGTGAAGCCGGGCAAGTCGAACATGGTTTCGAGGAGAATTCCTTCCATGATCGAGCGCAAGCCGCGCGCGCCGGTTTTGCGTTCGACCGCCCGCTTGGCGATGGTTCCGAGCGCGGGATCGGAGAATGTGAGTCGCACCCCTTCCATCTCGAACAGGCGCTGATATTGCTTGACCAGGGCGTTCTTGGGCTTGGTCAGAATATCGATCAGGGCCTTTTCGTCGAGGTCCTCGAGGGTGGCGATGACCGGCAGCCGGCCGATGAATTCCGGAATCAGTCCGTACTTGAGCAGATCTTCGGGCTCGACGTCGCGCAGGACTTCGCCCTGGCGGCGGTCGTCGGAAGACCGCACGTCCGCGCCGAATCCGATCGACGTGCCCCGGCCGCGCGCCGAGATGATCTTCTCCAGCCCGGAAAAGGCGCCGCCGCAGACGAACAGGATATTGGTGGTGTCGACCTGCAGGAACTCCTGCTGCGGGTGCTTGCGCCCACCCTGCGGGGGCACGCTGGCGATGGTGCCCTCCATGATCTTGAGCAGGGCTTGCTGCACGCCTTCGCCGGACACGTCGCGCGTGATCGACGGGTTGTCGGACTTGCGGGAAATCTTGTCGACTTCGTCGATGTAGACGATGCCGCGCTGCGCGCGCTCGACGTTGTAATCGGCGGCTTGCAATAGCTTGAGGATGATGTTCTCGACGTCCTCGCCGACGTATCCGGCTTCGGTCAGCGTCGTCGCGTCGGCCATGGTGAAGGGCACGTCGAGGATGCGCGCGAGCGTCTGCGCCAGCAGCGTCTTGCCGCTGCCGGTCGGGCCGATCAGCAGGATGTTCGACTTCGCCAGTTCCACGTCGTTGTTCTTGGAGCCGTGGTTGAGGCGCTTATAGTGGTTGTGCACCGCGACCGAGAGCACGCGCTTGGCGTACTGCTGGCCGATGACGTAGTCGTCCAAAACCTTGCAAATTTCGCGCGGGGTCGGGATGCCGTCGCCGGTCTTGACCAGGCTGGTCTTGTGCTCCTCGCGGATGATGTCCATGCACAGTTCGACGCACTCATCGCAGATGAAGACCGTCGGTCCCGCGATAAGCTTGCGAACTTCGTGCTGGCTCTTGCCGCAGAAGGAACAGTAGAGGGTGTTCTTGGAATCGCCGCTGCCGGTTTTGCTCATCACTCGCTTCCCCGCTCGTTTCTCGGGCGGTTGCCTCGATCCAACGCCAAGAGTTTAAGTTTAACGCCTGGCGTCGGACGGACACAATCCCGAAAAGAATGAAAATTCATATCGTTATCGGGCACGCTCGAATCGGAAGCCGGTGCGCTTCCGCTACATAAGAAATTGACGAGAAAATCCTTAACGCAACCTTAATACCGGCACTGTGTCGGAAAATGCACGGAAAAACCCGATAAATCGCCGGAAACAGGGGTATAGACGAGGGGTTAAGCCTTAGGACGATCGTCGGATTTGGCAGCACTTTCCGCGGTTTGCGACGGCAGCGGGGGGCGACTGGTCACCACTTCATCGATAAGTCCGAATTGACGCGCTTCTTCCGGGGTCATGTAACGATCCCGGTCCATGGCCGGGCCGATTTCCTCGAACGGCTTGCCGGTATGGTGAGCATAAATTCGGTTCAATCGGTCGCGCAACGCCAAGATCTCGCGCGCGTGGATTTCGATGTCCGCCGCCTGCCCCTGCACGCCGCCCGAAGGCTGGTGGATCATGATGCGCGCGTTGGGCAGAGCAAAACGCTTGCCCTTGGCTCCGGCGCACAGCAAGAGCGAGCCCATCGACGCGGCTTGGCCGATGCACACCGTCGAAACGTCGGGGCGGATGTAGCGCATGGTGTCGTAGATGGCGAGGCCCGAGGTCACCACGCCGCCCGGGGAATTGATGTAGAACGCGATGTCCTTGTTCGGATTCTCGGATTCGAGGAAAAGAAGTTGCGCGCAAATCAGGCTGGAAACGCCGTCGTCCACGCCGCCGGTCATGAAAACGATCCGCTCCTTGAGCAGGCGCGAATAGATGTCATAAGCCCGCTCGCCCCGGTTGGTGCTCTCGACCACCATCGGAACGAGATAGTTCATGTAGGTTTCAAGCGGATTGCTCATTGCGCGGTGCCCTTGTCCTTAATATTCGCCTCGTCCGCCTGCCTTCGCCGAAGCGACGACGCTTCGGCTCCGCGCAGGCCGGCATCACTTAGCGGGTTTTTTCTTGGATGATGCCGGTTTCTTGGTCCCCTTCTCCGCCGCGCCGCCTTCATCGTCGTCCGGCTTGAGCAGCTCGTCGAGCGTGGCGGGCTTGTCGGTGACCTTGGCCATTTCCAGGATGAAATCCGTCACCTTGTCCTCGAGGATCGGACCCATCAGGCTCTGCATCGCCTCGGGATTCTTGCGGAAATGCTCGACCACGGCCTGTTCCTGGCCGGGGAAGCGCTGCGCCTGTTGGATCAAGGCCCGGTTGATGTCTTCCTGGCTGACTTGGATGTTATTGGCGCGTCCCACTTCCGCGAACAACAGCCCGAGTCGGACCCGCCGTTCGGCGATGGCGCGGAAGTCGGCCTTGTGCTCGTCGTCGGTCTTGTTTTTTTCCGCCTCGGTCATGGCTTCGGCGTTTCCGCCCTGGCCCTGCTTGGCCTGTTCGCGTTGCTGTTCGAATTGCTGCCAGATCGCATTGAACTCGTTTTCGACCATGGTCGGCGGCACCTCGAAATCGTGAGTGTCGCTGAGCCGGTCGAGGAGCTGGCGCTTGAGCCGCATGCGGGAAATTTCCTTGTATTCGCGCCCCTGCTCCTCGCGAATGCGTCCTTTGAGGGCCTCCAAATCGGCAAGCCCGACCGCCTTGGCCAGCGCGTCGTCGACGGTGGCCGGCTCGGAGAGCTGAACCTCCTTCACCGTCACCGCGAATTCCGCGTTCTTGCCGGCGAGATCCTCGGCGGCATAGTCCTTGGGAAATGCGATCTTAACCGTGAGGGTGGCGCCGCTCTTGGCGCCGATCAATTGCTCCTCGAATCCCGGCACGAAGCTGCCCGAGCCGAGTTCGAGCGAATAACCCTCGGCCTTGCCGCCGGGGAATTCCTTGCCGTCGACCTTGCCGACGAAATCGATCACGACCACGTCGCCCTTGGCGGCGGCGTGCCCGGCCGGCGCGGGCTTGGTCGACTTGCGACTTGCCGCGATGCGCTTGAGCGCCTCCTCGACTTTGGCTTCGTCGACAGGCACCACCATCCGTTCCAAGGACAGCTTGGAAAAATCCATCGGCTTGATGTCGGGCATTACGTCGAACGCCATCGTGTATTCGAGGTCCTTGCCTTCCCCGAACGCGGTGACTTCGATGCTCGGTTGCGTCGCGGGGCGGAGCCCGCGATCGGTCATCGCTTGGCGGCTGGAATCGTTGAGCGCGCGCTCGAGCACTTCGCCGCGCACGGCATCGCCGTATTTCCGCTTGAGGACGGCGATTGGCGCCTTGCCGGGACGAAAGCCGGGCAAATGGGCGTTGCGGGCGAGATCGCTCAAGCGGTCGCCGATCCGCGACTCGATTTCCTTGGCCGGCACGGCGATCTTGTATTCGCGCCTAAGGCCTTCCGCTTTGGTCTCTGTCACTTGCAACGTCATCGCGCGATCCTGAATTCCTGAAAGGGTCGATCAGCCTGCGCCGGGTCGTCCGTGTTCGGCCTGGCGGAGAGTGGTGCGGGCGGAGGGACTCGAACCCCCAAGACTTGCGTCACGGGAACCTAAATCCCGCGTGTCTACCAATTCCACCACGCCCGCCATGCCGGCGGGTATCGGGCCCGGGGCTAAGGCCGCGCGAACTTTATACCATCCCCCCCACCTGTCAACGCGACCCGGCGCGGCCAAAGGGCGGTATTTTCAGGATTTCAGGCTGCCGCGAACGCTCGCCGACACGCGCACCTCGCCGCGGTCGCTATAGGCCTCGTGATTGTCCTCAATGTCGCCGAGCCGATAGAGGTAATTGACCATAATGCCCGCCGATTGGGCCAAGCCCTTGGCCGAGGTGTCCGCCAGCCAGTTGATCCGCTCGAGCCTGGCGCCGTTGGTGAGGTGAAAATGGGCGACCGGATCGAGCGCTCGTTTGGCACCGGCCTTCTCGCGCGCCAGGTAACGGGCGCACAGCCGCAGCAACGGCTCGCGCAGCGCCTCGACACGCGCAGGGTCGGAAACCCAATCCTTGCCGCGCAACGCATTCGCGAGCGCGGCGGACGTTTCCGCCGCGATGCCGGCCTCTGTCATGCGGGCGATTTCCTCCGGCAGCAACAGAGCCGTTCCCTCGTCGCCTTTCACCCCCTCCAACCAAGCGAGGAACCCCGGAACCGGCGACAAGGTCGCGAACGTCTTGAGCCCCTTGAATTCGGCCGACAGGCTGTCCGCCACCCGCTTGATGAGGAATCCGCCGAAGCTGATGCCGGCAAGCCCCTTCTGCGCGTTGGAGATCGAATAGAAAATCGCCGTATCGGCGTCCCTGGGGTTCTGCACCGGCGCGGACTTGTCGAGCAGTTCGCCGACATTGTCAGCAAGCCCGTGAGTCAGCGCGACCTCGACGAAGATCAGGGGTTCGCTCGGCATGCGAGGATGAAAGAAGGCGAAGCAGCGACGGTCGGAATCGAGCCGGTTCTTAAGGTCCTCCCACCCGCCGATGGCATGCACCGCCTCGTAGGCGATCAGCTTTTCGAGCAGGGTCGCGGGCGCGGAATCCCAAGCGATCCGTTTCAGTTCGAGAAATCCGATGTCAAACCACGTCGCGAGCAATCCCTTGAGGTCGCGCTCGAGGGGCGCGAGCGTCGGCTCTTGCGGCAGGAAGCTCAATATTTCGGCGCGCATGTCGACCAGGAACTTGACCCCTTCGGGCAGTGCGTTGAATTGGGTGAGCAGGCGGAGCCGCGGGCTTTCCAGCACTTGGCGCAGGGCCGCCCTGGCGTCTTGCTGGGCCCTGCGGTCCGTGGCCGCCCGAAGCGCCCGGATCGCCTCGTCGATCGCGGCCGGATCGGGCTCGAAATCCTCGGCCATCACCGTGAGAAACCGTTTACGTCCGGTCGCGTCGAGGGCCAGATACGCGCGTCCGAGCGCGGCAGCGCGGGCGCGCGCGGAAACCTCCCCGCCACGCGATTCCAGGCATTCGCGCATCTGGCGCCGGACCCGGTCCAGGTCGCCGTCGGGCAGCTCGGGACGCAGGCTCGCGGTTTCGGCGCTGTAGCCGGAATCGGCGATACCGCGCCATACGTCCTTGAGATTGGCGATCGCCTTGGAAAGAAAGGTGCGCGTGAGCGGTTCGTTCATGATTTCTATTTGGCCCAATTACTACAATCGACAAGGACCGATCGCATTATCCCTCGATGGGCGCGAGCAGGCGCCGTATCACCCCCGGCAAGGCCTCGGGGATATCTTCGGCGATCAGCCCGATGCCGAGCCCGCGCGCGGCTTCGCCGTGCAGCCAGACGGCGGCGGCGGCGGCCAGGAACGGATCCATGCCCTGGGCCAGCAGGCCGAGAACGATCCCCGACAACACGTCTCCGCTGCCGGCGGTTGCGAGTGTCGGCGGCGCGTTGCCGTTGATGACGGCCTGCCCGTCGGGCGCCGCGATGACCGTGTCCGGGCCCTTTAGAACCAAAATCGCGCCCGTGGCCGCCGCTGCCGCTCGCGCCCGCGAAAGCTTATCCCCCTTTATGTCGAAAAGGCGTGCGAATTCTCCCTCGTGCGGGGTCATGACGCACGGTCCGCGAACGGCACGGGTCAATTCGCGGCGACGCCCCGCGAACGAGGTCAAGGCGTCGGCGTCCAATACCACGGTTCGCCGGGTACGGAGCGCTTCCAGAACCCGGCGCCGGGTCGTGGTTCCGACGCCATTGCCGGGACCGATCAGCACGGCGTTGCGGCGCGGATCGCGGACCAACTTGCGAAAATCCGTCTCGCCCCGGACTCCGGAACGCAACGGCACCACGACCACGCCCGGCGCTCCGACCAGATAGACAGACAGTGCCCGGGCGAGCGCCGCGATCATTGCGTAACCGGTCCCGACGCGGCGCGCGCCCTGGGCGGCCAGGCGCGCCGCCCCGGTCATGACGTCGCCACCGACGATGACCGCGTTGCCGCGCCGGTATTTGTTGTCGCTCCATGCGGGTCTCGGCAAGGCGTCGAGCCACAGCTCGGGATCGTTGACGGAGGTTTTGGGCTGGATGTCGCGCAGAACCGTATCCGGAATTCCGATGTCCTCGACCGCCACCTCGCCGCAACGCTCGCGTCCGGGAAACAACAGGTGCCCCGGCTTGCGGCGGAAGAAGGTCACCGTCAGGGACGCCGTCGGGGCGATGCCCCGGATCGCGCCGGTGTCGCTGTCCACCCCGCTCGGGATGTCGATCGCGACGCACGCCAGATTTTTGTCGGCGAGCGCGCGCAGCGTCTCGGCAGCAGCGCCCTCGACCGCCCGTGCCAATCCCGCGCCGAACAAGGCATCGACCGCCAGAGTCGTTCCGTCGAGAACCGAGGGCGACAAGGGCAGCACGTCGTCGGACCAGCGGGCGGCGTTGGCGGCGGCGTCGCCCGTGAGGGCATCGCGCGGACCGAGCAGGGCCACGCGCACTGGCCAGCCCATGTCCTTGAGCAGGCGCGCGACCACCAAGCCGTCGCCGCCGTTATTGCCGGGGCCGCACAGCACCGCGACCGCCTGGGGCGGAAAGCGGCGCCGGATATTGCGGACAACGGCGCCGCCCGCGTTTTCCATGAGCGCGAGCGAGGAAACGCCCGCCGCCTGCGCGAGCGCATCGGCGCGTCCCATTTCCTTGGCCGTGAGAAGGACCTGCTCCCACATGGATCACCGCCGATAGCCATCATAGGGTGTCGGTCGGGATCGGGAAACCCGGCCCGAGGGAGAAGACAAGAAGGGTGGGACGACCCCGGCCGGTGGTCTATCCTATCCCTTGCACGCAATCGGGGGGCGGCGTCGATCATGTCCTTTCGCCAAATCGTTTTCTTGGTGGTCGCTCTGCTGATCGCCGACGTGGCGCTGTTGACAGCATGGGAACTGGGCTACGCCGACTTCTTGTTGGCGGCCTTTCCCCAATACCAGCAATCCCGCACCCCTTCTCCGCTGGCCGATTTGATCGCCGACACGATAGTCGTCGGAATTCCAACCGTCATATTGGTGTTGCTGGTCGCTTGGGTGTTGGTCCAACAAAAGAAGATCAAGCGCGAACTGGCGCTTGGTCATGAGAGGCTCAACGACTTCACAAAATCGGCCTATGAATGGCTGTGGGAAATGGACGCGGACCTTCGCTTCCGGTTCTTTTCCGATCAGTTTCAGAAGGTAACCGGGGTCGACCCCGACACTTTTATCGGTCGCCGACGCGACGAGGTTGCTTCCGAGTCGATCGATTCGGAACATTGGCAGCGCCATTTCGACGATCTGGCCCATCGCCGCTCTTTCCGCAGGTTCGAGTATCGGCACATCGACGCCGCCGGTCGCGTCGTCTGGTTCAGCATCAGCGGCAATCCGATTTTCGAAGCCGACGGCACGTTTGCCGGCTACCGCGGCACCGGCAGCATCGTCACCGAGCGCAAACTGGCCGAACAGCGTCAGCGTGATGCCCAGGAATTGCTGCGCACCATCATCGACACCGTGCCGGCGATTGTGAACTTGAAAGACAGCCACGCGCGTTTTCTTTTGGTGAACCGGTATCAGACCGAGGCATACGGGATGGAAGCCGATCGCATGATCGGCCATACCCTGGAAGAGGTTCTAGGTGGGTCTCAAGGAAAAGAATTTACGGCCAATGACCTCGAGGTGCTCGCCTCTGGCCGTCCGATGTTGAACCGGGAAGTGGAATGGACAGACCGTTTCGGGCTCAAGCACGCCATGCTGGTGAGCAAAGTGCCATTGATGGACGAGTCGGGCAAACCGAAATACCTCGTTTCGGTCGCGCTCGACATTACCGACCGGCGCCGGATGGAGGAATCCGCCCAGCGGCTCATCGCCGCGATCGAATCCGCCCCTGAGCTATTCGTCCTCTATGATCCCGACGATCGGATCGTTGTGACCAACCAGAAGTTCCGCGATCTCAACCGGGCCGCGATCGGTTCGACCACCGTCGGTGCGACCTTCGAGGAACATATCCGCCGCATCGTCAAGGCCGGCCTGGTTCCGGAAGCGGAAGGCCGCGAGGAAGAATGGATCGCTTGGCGGCTGGAGCGCCATCGCCATCCGAGCGGCCCGTTCGAACTGCGGCGCCAGCGCGGGCAAACCCTGCGGATCGTCGAGCACCGTCTGCCCGACGGAAGCACCGTGACCATGTCGGCGGACGTGACCGAGTTGAAGCGGATCGAGGACGAGTTGCGCGCCGCCACGGCCGAGGCCGAATTCGCCAACCGGGCCAAGACCGAGTTCCTCGCCAACATGAGCCACGAACTGCGCACGCCGCTCAATTCGATCATCGGGTTCACCGACATTTTGATTAATCGGCGCTTCGGCCGGGACGACCCCCGGTACGATTCCTACCTCAAGGACGTGAACGACGCCGGGCGCGATCTCCTTCGTCTTATCAACGACGTTATCGATATTTCGCGCATCGAACGCGGCGTCCTGGTCCTGAGCGAGCGGACCATCGACGTGCCGCGCCTGATGACCGCCTGCTACCGGCTAGTGCTGGGACGGGCCCACGAAGCTCAGGTGCATCTCGAACTCGATTTGCCGAAGAACCTTCCCGCGCTGCATGCCGACGAGTTGCGCGTCAAGCAATCCTTGCTCAATATCCTGGGCAACGCGGTTAAGTTCACGCCCGAAGGGGGAAATATCTTTTTTGGCGCGTCGGTCGAGGCAGACGGCGGCATGACCTTCACGGTCAAGGATTCCGGGATCGGCATTCGCGCCGAAGAGCTACCCAAGGCGATGGCCATGTTCGGCCAAGCCGACGGGTCGCACGCGCGTCCGCACGACGGTGCCGGTCTCGGCCTGCCGCTGACCAAGAGTCTGATGGAACTGCACGGAGGTAAACTGGCGATCGACAGCACGCCGGGGGTCGGGACCACCGTGCGGCTGCAGTTCCCCAGTTCCCGTTCCGTCCGCGCATGATTTTTTCCCGTCATTTCGGAGGCCTTCGATGTTGATTTGGTCGCCCTTGTTCAACGCCCTTCACGCCTTGGCCGCGGTTATTTGGGTTGGCGGAATGTTTTTCGCCTACGTCATTCTCCGCCCGGCGGCGGACGCCTTGGAAGCGCCGCTGCGCCTATCTCTGTGGAACCGCGTCTTCGACCGTTTTCTGCTGTGGGTCTGGGCCACCGTGGCCGTGCTGCTGGCGTCGGGGTACTACGCGGTGTACGCCGATTTCGGAGGGTTCGCCCAGACCGGCCTGCACGTCACCATCATGCACGGCCTGGGCTGGACCATGATCGGGATTTTCGCGTTTCTTTATTTCATCCCCTTCCGGCGTTTCCGTGCCGCCGTCGCCGCCCAAGATTGGCCTTCGGCGGGCCGCCTATTGACCGTGATCCGCCGCATCGTCGCGTTCAATCTGATGCTTGGGCTGCTCACGGTCGCCGTCGGCGCCTCGGGTCGGTTATGGTGAGCGTAATGCCGGGATCCCGCCGCTTCCGCCGCCGCTCGCTGACAATCCGGGACGTCCGCATCGCGAAAAAAGATTCGCCGTTCAAGGGATATTTTCGGGTCGACCGTTACCGTCTGCGTCACCGCTTGTTCGAGGGCGGTTGGAGTACGCCCATGACCCGCGAAGTGTTCGAACGGGGGCATGCCGTCGGCGTGCTGCTCTACGATCCGGACCGGGACGTGGTGGTCCTGGTCGAGCAGTTCCGCATCGGCGCTTACGCCGTCCAGCCCGCGCTTCGCTTTCGCCGCCGGGTCTCGCCCTGGCTGATGGAAGTCGTCGCGGGCATCGTGGAAAAAGGCGAAAAGCCGGAAGACGTGGCCCGGCGGGAAGCGGTCGAGGAGGCCGGGTGCGAGATTCTCGATCTCGTTCACGCGCAAGACTATCTGGTATCGCCCGGGGGCTCCACCGAGAGCGTCATTTTGTATTGCGGCCGGGTCCGCGCGCCGCGCCACGGTTCGATTCACGGGATCGACGCCGAGCACGAGGACATCCGCGTTCATGTCGTGTCTTCGGCGCGGGCGCTCGCGTGGCTCGATTCCGGCTTGGCGTGCAACTCCATGATCGTCATTGCTCTGCAATGGTTCCGCGCGAACCGAGAGCGGCTCCGCGCGCGCTGGAAAAAGCCCGCGCGCGCTTGATCGCTTGGCCTCTCCTGTTTAATCTCCCCGGGCCACGCGAAATCGGAAACAATTTCATGCAAGTCCGCGACGGGTTTCTCGATACCATCGGCGACACGCCGCTGATTCGGCTGCGCCGCGCGTCCGAGGAAACCGGTTGCACCATCCTCGCCAAGGCCGAATTTCTCAACCCCGGCAGTTCGGTCAAGGATCGCGCGGCACTCGCCATCGTCCAGGACGCGGAACACAAGGGACTACTCAAACCGGGCGGCGTGATCGTCGAGGGCACCGCCGGCAATACCGGCATCGGGCTCGCCCTGGTCGGCAACGCGCGCGGCTACCGAACCGTCATCGTCATCCCCGAAACCCAAAGCCAGGAAAAGAAAGACATGCTGCGCCTGTGCGGCGCGGACCTGCGCGAGGTTCCGGCGGTGCCCTACAAGGATCCCAACAACTACGTTCATGTTTCGGAACGGCTGGCCCGCGAACTGGCGCAAAGCGAGCCCAGCGGCGCGATCTGGGCCAACCAATTCGACAATGTCGCCAACCGCGACGGACACTATCGCACCACCGGTCCCGAAATCTGGCGCCAGACCGACGGCCGTGTCGACGGCTTCATCTGCGCGGTCGGCACCGGCGGCACGCTCGCCGGCGTCGCCCAATTCCTGCGCGAAAAAAATCCGAAGATCGTCGTCGGCCTTGCCGATCCCCTCGGCGCCGCGCTCTATCACTACTACAAGCACGGCAGCCTCAAGGCCGAAGGCTCCTCGATCTCCGAAGGCATCGGGCAAGGACGCATCACCAAGAACCTGGAAGGCCTCAAGGTCGACGCGCCGTTCCAGATTCCCGATCCCGAATGGTTGCCGATCGTCTTCGACCTGCTCAAGTACGAAGGCTTGTGCGTCGGGGGATCGAGCGGCGTCAACGTCGCCGGCGCGATCCGACTCGCGCGCGAGATGGGACCGGGCCACACTATCGTTACACTGCTCTGCGATTACGGCACCCGCTACCAAAGCAAAATGTTCAACCCGAAATTTCTCCGCGCCCAAAAACTGCCGGTGCCGGATTGGTTGGATCGCGCGCCGTGACCTACGCCAATCCCCAGATTCTGATCTCGACCGAGGAGTTGGCCCGACAACTGTCGGCCCCCGATCTCCGCGTCGTGGACGCGACCACGTTCATGCCGGGCGTCAAGCGCGACGCGCGCAAGGAATTCGCGGAGGCCCACATTCCGGGAGCGGTTTATCTCGATGTGGAGGAAGTATCCGACCACAACTCGCCGCTGCCGCACATGCTGCCGAGCCCGGAACAGTTCTCGAGCCGGGTGCGTGCCCTCGGTCTCGGCGACGGCAACCGGATCGTGATCTACGATTCCAACGGCGGATTCCTGTCGGCGCACAGGATCTGGTGGATGTTCCGCGTCTTCGGCCACGAGGATGTCGCCGTTCTCGACGGCGGATTGCTGAAGTGGCGCCGGGAAAATCGCCCGCTGGTCGACACGCCGCCGGCGCCGCGTCCGCGCCATTTCACCGCCCGCATGGATCATACCCTGGTGCGAGATCTGGATTGGATGCGCGCCAACCTCTCGCGCCGGCGCGAGCAAGTGGTTGACGCGCGCAGTGCCGGCCGTTTCAAGGGAACCGATCCCGAACCGCGCTCGGGCTTGAAGGGCGGCCATATACCCGGAAGTCGAAATGTCCCCTTCTCGTCGATCCTCGATCCGTCGCGCGATTACGTGGTCCGGCCGGCAAACGAAATTGCGGCCGCCTTCGCGGCCGCCGGTGTCGACGTAACCAAACCGATCGTCGCCAGTTGCGGCTCGGGCATTACCGCCTGCACGCTGGCGTTCGGCCTTTATCTGATCGGGCACAAGCGCACGGCGATCTACGACGGGTCCTGGACCGAGTGGGGCGGGCGTGACGACGTCCCCATCGAAAAGTGAAGAAGAAAAAATCCCGCCGCCGCGATACGGTGCTGGCCCACGCCGGGCGCGATCCCACGGCCAACCACGGCATCGTCAATCCGCCGGTTTATCACGCCTCGACCGTCGTCTTCCCGACCGTCGCCAAGCTGGAGGCGTCCCAGGCCGCGCCCCTCGACCATATCCATTACGGCCGCTACGGCACGCCGACGACCATGGCGCTGGAAGAAGCCGTCGCCGCGCTCGAAGGCGGCGACAAGGCGATTTCGGTTCCCTCCGGGCTCTCGGCGATCGCCTGCGCGTTGCAAGCGTTCCTCAACACGGGCGATCATGTCCTGATCGTCGATTCGGTCTATTTCCCGACCCGCCGCCTATGCAATGGATTGCTCGCGGGCTGGGGCGTCGAGACGACCTTTTACGATCCGCTGATCGGGGCCGGGATCGGCGACATGATCCGGCCGAACACGCGGGTGGTGTTCGTGGAATCGCCGGGCTCGCTCACCTTCGAAGTGCAGGACGTTCCTGCCATCGCCAAGGCTGCCCACGCGCGCGGCGCGGTGACGATCATGGATAACACCTGGAGCGCGGGCTACTACTTCCAGCCGTTTGCCCATGGCGTCGACATCTCGATCCAGGCCGCGACCAAGTTCATCGCCGGGCATTCGGACGCCATGCTCGGCGTCATCACTGTGCGCGAAAAACTCTACGAACGAGTAAAAATGACCGCCGTCAATCTCGGCGTTTGCGCGGGCGTGGACGAATGCTATCTCGGCCTGCGCGGCCTGCGCTCGCTCGCGGCGCGCATGCCTCGGCACCAGGACAGCGGATTGAAACTCGCCCGCTGGCTGAAAACACGGCCGGAGGTGGCGCGCGTCCTTCATCCGGCGTTGCCCGAATGCCCCGGGCATAAGTACTGGAAACGCGATTTCACCGGCGCATCGGGCCTGTTCTCAGTGGTACTGAAACCGTTCCCGAAAAAAGCGGTCGCCGCCATGCTCGACGGGCTTGAACTGTTCGCCATGGGCTACAGCTGGGGCGGGTACGAAAGCCTGATCGTTCCGATTTACCCGGCCAAGGTGCGCAGCGCGACCCATTGGAATCACCCGGGTCCGGCCGTCCGGATTCATACCGGCCTCGAGGATCCCGACGACCTGATCGAGGATCTGGCGGCGGGTTTCAAACGCTTGGTTTCGGCCTGAAGGCCGCCGCCGCGGCGGAAACCACGAACAACCCCAACGCCGCGACGACGACGGCCGGGCCCGCCGGCAGATCGAGCACGACCGCACCGCTCAACCCCACGATCACCGCGCCGATGCCCGTTGACGCGGCCAATACCGCCATCGCTTCGGGCGTACGCGCGAAACGTCGCGCCGCCGCGGCCGGAATGATGAGCAAGCCGGTCACCAGGAGAATCCCGACCACTTTCATCGCCAACGCCACGGTCGTCGCCATCAGCAGCATGAATCCGATGCCGATCGCCCGCACCGACACCCCTTCGACCCGGGCCACATCCTCGTGGACCGTGACCGCGAGCAGCGGCCGCCAGAGCCCGACCAGGGCAACCAGAACGGCGGCGCCGAAACCGTAGACCGCCCACAAATCGCCCCGGGTCACCGCGAGAATGTCCCCGAACAAGTACGCCGTAAGATCGATGCGCGGCCCTTCGACCACAGCGACCGCGAGCAATCCGATCGACAACGTTCCGTGGGACAGTATCCCGAGCACGGTGTCGCCCGAAAAGCGCCTGCCTTCGCTCAAGAACACGAGCAGCACCGCGACCGCGGCGCAGACCGCGATGACCCCGATGGTGAAATCGACGCCGGCGATCAATCCGACGGCGACGCCGAGCAGCGCGGCATGGGCGAGCGTGTCGCCGAAATAAGCGAGCCGTCGCCAGACGACGAACGACCCCAACGGCCCGCTCAACACGGCGACGCCGATCCCGGCCGCCAGGGCGCGCCACAAAAAATCATCCATGAACGCCGGTTCCGATCTTGACCTTGGATTCGGCTTCGAGCGGCACTACGTCGCCGTGCGCGTCGTGCTGATGGTCGTGATGATGGTGATAGACGGCGAACGATTGGACCGCTTGGGGGCCGAACAGGGCGATGAACGCCGGATCGCGACTGACCGTTTCCGGATGGCCCGCGCAGCAGACATGGTGATTGAGGCACACCACCCGATTAGTCGCCGCCATCACCAGGTGCAGGTCGTGTGAAACCACCAGAGCTCCGCAATGCCGGCGCTCGCGGATGCGCGCGATCAGGCCGTAAAGCTCGGCTTGGCCCGCCACGTCGACACCCTGGACCGGCTCGTCGAGAACCAGCAATTCCGGTTCGCGCAACAGCGCGCGGGCAAGGAAAACGCGCTGCAATTCGCCGCTCGACAACTCTTGAATCGCCGCGTTCGCCAAATGCCCGGCCCCTATTTCGTCGAGGGCTGTGCGCACGCGGGCCCGGGCATCCGTGCCGGTCGCCAAGGCCAACCGAAGCAGCCGTTCGACGGTCAACGGCAAAGCCGGATCGATAATCATGCGTTGCGGCATGTAGCCGATGCGCAGCCCGGGTTTTCGTCGAACGATTCCGCGACTGGGGGGCACCAAGCCGAGCAGAACGCGCACCAACGTCGTC
This sequence comes from Rhodospirillales bacterium, assembly GCA_016872535.1. Lineage (NCBI taxonomy): Bacteria > Pseudomonadati > Pseudomonadota > Alphaproteobacteria > Rhodospirillales > Rhodospirillales bacterium. The sequence continues at coordinate 17,055 of VGZQ01000059.1, forward strand.
TTGCCCGCGCCGTTGGGCCCGATCAGAGCGACTACTTCGTCGGGCGCGACCGCCACCGACACGCGGCTGATGACGCGCCGCCCGCCGAGATCGACGTCGACGTCCGCAGCTTCGACCAGCGAGGCGCTCGCCGTCGCGTCAGCCATGACCGGCCTTCGCCGCCGGGCGCGCACGTGCCAAAAACAAAGAATCCGGCGGCATTTCCGTCGCCCGAACTTTCGATTTGGCGGCTGACGCCGCCGGAAGACATTCCGGGCAAAGCCCGATCGCTTCCACCGTCGGGCGCTCCAGGTAAAATCCTGCGGCCGCCGAGCCGTGGCGCATCGCCGCCTCGATGCGGCCGTCGGCCATCTCGGCGGCGCGGCCGCATTCGCGGCAAATCAGGAATTGCCCCGCGTGCGGCTCGCCCGGGCGATCGCAGCCGATGAACGCGTTCAGGCTTTCGATCCGGTGCACCAGGCCCTGGGTCTGCAGGAAATCGAGCGCCCGATAGACGGTCGGCGGCGCCGCGCTCGATCGCTCGCGCGCGAGCGCGCCGAGCAGGTCGTAGGCGCGCACCGGTCGGTGGCTGCGCCAAACCAACTCCAGCACCCGCCGGCGCAGTGCCGTCAGCCGCGAGCCCTTGCCGGCGCAGACCTTGGCCGCGCGGCCGAGCGCGGCCGCTACGCACCGGCGATGGTCGTGCTTCCCGCTCTTGAACGGGGGAATCGCGGGGGCGTGGGCGCGGACTCGGGCCATCGGTGGATTCGCTCGGGTTGACGTTTAGATGTTATCTTGTAACATCCTTCGGCGGCGATTTCATCGAAGATTTGATGCGAAGCATCATGACCCGGCTCGCCCTTCCCCTCGCCCTCCTCGTCGCGCTCGCCGCCGCACCCGCCGGCGCGCATCCGCATGTCTGGATCGATGGCCGCGCCAATTTTGTTTTCGATCCGGCCGGCCGTTTGACCGCGCTCGGCATTCATTGGGCGTTCGACGACTTGTACAGCGTATTCACCGTCCAGGGCCTGGATAAGAATCGCGACGGCAAGGTGGATGCGAACGAACTTGCGCCGATGGTCGCGGACATGCTCAAAAACCTTAAGGCCTAGGATTATTTCACGGTTCTTAACGTCGACGGCCAACCCAGCGGATTCGCCGCGCCGGTCGATGCGAACGCGGTTTATGAAAAGGGAATCCTGACGCTGCGTTTCACGTTGCCGCTGGCCGAGGCCGCGGACCCGCGCCGCTCGGATGTGACTTTCGCCATGTATGACCCCTCGTTTTACGTGGCGATCGAAGTCGCCGACAATCTATCCTTGACCTTCACGGGTTCGGCATCCGCCGATTGCACCGGCCGGATCAAGGAAAATACGCGCGAGGTCGAATCCAAATCCCTCTCCGAAGTCGTATTTCAGGACGCGACCGCCGCCAGCAGCATCGCGGCGGCTTACGCTCAATGGGTCGCGATTTCCTGCGGAAGACGATGACGTATCCCGGGGGCCTTTCCGCCGCCTTGCTGTGGGGGTTCCTGATCTTTTCCGGTTCCGCCTTGGCGCAAAGCGCGCCGCCTCATCCATTCGGTGCCGCTCCGCCACGCGCGGCGCCGGCCGTTACGGCGCCCGAGCCCGCTCGCGACGGAATCGTCGCGTTCCTGCGCCAACAGCAGAAGTCCATGCAAAAAAGCCTGGTCGATTCCTTGCGCCGGGCTCGGACCGAGGGATCGTTGCCGGCGTTTTTCGGCTTGGTGGTGGCGGGGTTCATCTACGGCGTTTTGCACGCGGCCGGGCCCGGCCACGGCAAGGCGATCATTTCGTCGTATATCTTCGCGGCTGGCGGCGGTTTGTGGCCGGCGATCCGTCTGTCGTTCCTGTCGGCCTTTGCCCAAGCGGTCACCGCCATCGTCCTGATCGGCACCCTTGTTCTTGTCCTCAATTTCACGGCAAGCCACGTGCGCGCGGCGACCGCGTGGCTCGAGTCCGCCGGCGCGATACTAATAACCTTCATCGGCGCCTGGATGACTTGGGGCGCGATTGCCGCGTTTCGCCGTCGGCGCGCCGGCGTGGCGCCTGGATGCGGCCATGCGGCGCACGCGCCCGACCCCGAGCATGGCCACGAACACGGCGAGGCTTGCGGCCACGAGGCGGTCCACGGCGCGGTTCGGGGCGTAATGAACACCGGCCGGATCGACCGCTCGGTGATTCTGGCCATCGGCCTCCGGCCCTGCAGCGGTGCCCTGCTGGTCCTGGTGTTCGGCCAGGCGATCGGGATGTTCGCCGCAGGCATGGCGGCCACCGTCGCCATGGCCGTGGGTACCGGTCTGACGGTCGCCGTTCTCGCCCTGCTGACGGTGATGTCGCGCCGTCTCGCGGAAAGGACCGCCTTGCGCCCGACCTGGACGGAGTGGGTCCATCTCAGCCTTGGCCTCGCCGGGTCCATGGCGGTGACCGCTCTCGGCTTGCTTCTGCTGCTGGCATCCGTGGACAGCGAAGGCGCCGGTTTCTGATCGGGCCGCGGTGCTGGGCGGGCGGCATGGGCGTTGACACAGAAATGTTATAATATAACATAACTGGCGTGATCCGCCCCTGTTCCGGTTTTTCTCCCGAGGTTTCCGCCATGTTCCGTTGGACCGTCTTCCTTTTGCTCGGTCTCGCGCCGGCGTTGCCGGTCCGGGCCGAAACCCCTCGGGTCGCGGTCTCGATTGCGCCGATCCACTCCCTCGTCGCCGGCGTTATGGAAGGCGTGGCGACGCCCGAACTCACGGTCAAGGGAGGTGCTTCGCCTCACACCTATGCGCTCAGACCGTCGGACGCAAAAATGCTCGCCGACGCGACGATCGTGTTTTGGGTCGGGAGAGACCTGGAGACTTTTCTCGTCAAGCCGCTCGCCGCCCTGGCCGGCAAGGCGAAGGTGGTGGAGTTGATCGAAACGCCGGGCCTTCGCCTGCTGCCCTATCGCAAGGGGGCGGCTTGGGTTTCATCCCACGGCCACGATCACGGGCACAGTCACGGACGGACGAATAAGGAAAAAGCGAAAAAAGTCGATCGGACGAATACGGCCGAACACGCGGATACGGACACGCACATTTGGCTCGCGCCCGCCAATGCAAGAATTCTCGCGGCGGCAATTGCCGATGTCCTGGCCGCGACCGACCCCGCCAACGCCGATCGCTATCGCGCCAACGGCCAAAAATTGAGCGAGCGGCTTACGGCGTTGGAATCGGAAATGACGGCCGCGCTGGCGCCGGTCCGGGGGCGACCCTTCGTGGTGTTTCACGACGCCTACCAATATCTCGAGGATGCGTTCGGATTGACCGCCCTCGGCGCGATCGCGGTCGCACCGGAAAAGCAACCGGGCCCGAAAGCGCTCGCCACCTTGCGCGGACGCATCAAATCGAGCGGTGCCCGGTGCATATTCCGCGAACCCCAGTTTCCGGGCAAACTCGCACAAACGGTGGCCGAGGGCACCGAGGCGCGAATCGCCGTCCTCGATCCCGAAGGGGGTATCGGAACGCCTGGCCCCGATCATTATTTCGATCTGATGCGCGCCAACGCGCGGGCGCTCGGCGAGTGCCTGGGCGGCGGTTGACAGGCTGAACCGGGCGTAGGACCTTTTGTCCATGCCCGACGATGTGTTTGCCGCAATCAAATTCGATTCATCCGGTCTGATTCCCGCCATCGCCCAGCAGCACGATACCGGCGAAGTGCTGATGATGGCGTGGATGAATCGCGACTCCGTAGCCGAAACCCTGCGAACCGGCCGGGTCGTATACTGGTCGCGCTCGCGCGGCAAGCTCTGGCGCAAGGGCGAAAGCAGTGGCCAGGAGCAAAAACTGATCGAGATGCGCGTCGATTGCGACGGCGATACGCTCCTGCTTTTGGTCGATCAGACCGGCGTCGCTTGCCACACCGGCCGGCGCAACTGCTTTTTCACCGCCATCCGCGGGGGCAAGCCGGTGGAGATCGCCAAGCCTTTGGTCGATCCGAAATCGCTTTACAAGGATTGAACGAGATCACGCCACCGCGCGCGCGGTGGCGGCGAGCGACGCCAGATATTGCTGGCGGCGGCGCATCAGGGCGTCGAGGGCGTCGAACGCGCGATCGTCGAGTTCGATAAATTGCGCGGCGAGCATCTCTTCGTTTCGCCGCAGGGCGCGG
>VGZQ01000060.1 GCA_016872535.1 Rhodospirillales bacterium
CATGTTCTGTCGTCTCAAGGACTTCCGGCGGATCGCCACCCGTTACGACAAACGCGCCGACGTCTTCCTCTCCGGCGTGTTCTTGGCCGCCGCCGTAGTATGGTGGGCCAATTGAGTCCGGACCCTAGAGCGTAGTTCCATAATATGGAACCGCTGCGCCGGAGGGATTTTGCGTCACGGGCAGGAGCGGGGCGAAGCCCGTAGCGGTGCTTACGGGCAAGCTCCGCGACGAACCCGTGCCGCAAAAGCCCCCGGCCCGCAAGGGGTTGCGCCGTGGCGGGCGCCCGCTTCGTTGCGCCGCTCGACCGATGCTCCGGCATCGCTCTTCGCGGCGCGCCTGGCGGATCGCCGCGCCACGGCGCAACGCAGCCGATTCTATATTATGGAACTACGCTCTAGGTCCCGACGGCGCGCGCCGCGCGCGTTGCCCGCGTATCTTGTCCTCTGGCGCGAACGCCTTATCTTATTGATCCGAGCGACCGCCGCCCACCGGTGATTCCGATGTTGAGATCGTTTTTTCTCCATTTCTTGACCGCGATTTCGCTGTTCGCCGCGACGGCTCTCGCGCTGCAACCCGGCGCCGCCCGCGCCAAGGTGTTCGGCGCGGAAAGCTTCACGCTCGCCAACGGGCTCACGGTTGTGGTTGTGCCCAATCCGCGCGCGCCGGTGGTCAAGCACATGATCTGGTATCGGGTCGGCGGCGCCGACGAGGGCGCGGGCGAATCGGGCATTGCCCATTTCCTCGAACACCTGATGTTTAAGGGCACCAAGCAGCGCCCGGCCGGCGAATTTTCACGCCTGGTGGCGAAGAACGGCGGGCGCGAGAACGCCTTCACCTCCTACGACTACACCGCCTATCACCAGACCATCGCCAAGGACCGGCTCGAAATGGTGATGGCCTTGGAGGCCGAGCGCATGACCGGCCTCGTCATCACCCCCGACGAGGTCGAGCGCGAGCGCCTGGTGGTGCTGGAGGAGCGCCGCACCCGTACCGACAACAACCCGTCGAGCCGGCTGCGCGAGCAAATGGCGGCGGTGCAGTTCTACAACTATCCCTACCGGCGGCCGGTCATCGGCTGGGAGCACGAAATCCGCGCCCTCGACCGCGAACGCATTCTCGCCTTCTACCGGCGCTGGTACGCGCCCAATAACGCGGTGCTGGTGGTGGCGGGCGACATCACCGCCGCCGAACTGAAGCCGCTCGCCGAAAAATACTACGGCCCGATTCCCGCCGCCGCGCCCGTCGTTCGCGCCCGCCCCGACGAGCCGCCGCAGACCGCCGCGCGCGAGGTGATCCTGCGCGACCCGCGCGTACCGCAGCCGTCGTGGTCGAGGAGCTGGCTTGCGCCGTCGCTCCTGTGGGGCGCCAAGGAACACGCCTACGCCCTCGAAGTGCTCGCTGAAATCCTCGGCGGCGGCGGAACCTCGCGGCTCTACCAAGCGCTGGTGCTGGATGCCGGCATCGCCGACGGCGCCGGCGCCTTTTACGATTCATCGACGCGCGGGCCGAGCCGGTTCGGCTTTTACGCCTCGCCCCGGCGCGAGGTCGCGCCGGAAAAAGTCGAGCAGGCGGTCGAGGCCGAAATCGCCAAAATTCTCGCCAACGGCGTCGATCCGGACGAAGTCGCGCGCGCCAAGACGCGCATGAAGGCGGCCGCGCTGCTGGCCCGCGATTCGCTCGATACCGGCGCGCAGACGCTCGGCGCCGCGCTCGCCCTCGGCCTGACGGTCGAGGACGTGGAATCCTGGCCCGAGCGCATCGACGCCGTCACCCGCGATCAGGTCAACGCCGCGGCCAGGTTCGTCCTCGCCGGCTCGGGCCACGTCACCGGCCGCCTGCTGCCGGCGGCGAAGGAATAGGCGATGGCGCAGGCGTTCTCCAGGCTCGGCGCTTTTCTGCTGGCGGCAACGGTGTTTTTCGCCGCGCCGCCGGTCGAGGCGGTCAATGTCCAACAAATAAAAAGCCCGGGCGGCGTTTCCGCTTGGCTGGTGCAGGACAAGCTCAACCCCATCGTCGCGATCCGCTTCGCTTTTCGCGGCGGCGCCGCCCTCGACCCCGCCGGGCGCGAAGGGCTCGCCCGCATGGCGGCCGCGCTGCTCGACGAGGGCGCGGGCGACATGGACGCCAAGGCGTTCCGCGCCGCGCTTGAGGACCGCTCGATCTCCCTGTCGTTCGATTCGTCGTTCGACGAGTTCAGCGGCTCGCTGCAGACCTTGAACGAGCATCGCGACAAGGCCGCCGAGCTGCTCGCGCTGGCGCTGACCCGGCCGCGCTTCGACGAAGGCGCGCTCGCCCGCGTCCGCAGCCAAATCCTCGCTCGCCTCCGCCGCGACGCCGAAAGCCCGGATACGGTCGCCCAAATCCGCCTGTTTTCGGAAATATTCCCCGATCATCCTTACGGCCGGCGCACGCGCGGCACCCTCGACAGCGTGCCCAGCATCACGGCCGAGGACCTGCGCGCGTTCGTCCGGGAACGACTCGCCCGCGATTCCCTCGTCATCGGCGTCGCCGGCGATATTTCGGCCGCCGAACTCAGCCAAATGCTCGATCGCATGTTCGGGGGATTGCCGGAAAAATCGGCGCCCGCGGCGGTGCCCGAGGTCCAGCCGAAGATCGACGCGCGCACCCTCGTCGCCCGGCTCAAGGTGCCGCAAAGCGCGATCCTCTTCGCCGCGCCCGGCCTCAAGCGCGACGATCCCGATTACTACGCAGCCACCGTGCTCAACTACATTCTCGGCGGGAGCGGATTCACCTCGCGGCTCTACGAGGAGGTGCGCGACAAACGCGGTCTCGCCTATTCCGCCGGCACGTCGCTCTTCCCGTTGCGCCACTCGGCCTTGATCCTGGGCAGCGCGGCCACCGCCAACGCGCGAGTCAAGGAAACCGTCGACGTGGTCCGCGCCGAATGGCGGCGCATGGCCGGGGGCGGCGCGACCGCCGACGAAATCGCCAACGCCAAGACCTTTCTCACCGGCTCGTTTCCGCTGCGGCTCACCACCCTCGGCGGGATCGCCGGAATGCTGCTCGGCATGCAGCTCGAAAATTTGGGACCCGACTACATCGACCGTTACAAAAGCCTGATCGAGGCGGTCGATGCCGAATCGGTCGCCCGAGTCGGCCGCCGGCTGCTCGATCCCGCCCGTCTCCTGATGGTGGTGGCGGGCGAACCGGAAGGGCTCGCTCCAGCCGACTAGCAGGGGCGCGCCGGCGCCGTTATCCTGCGCTTATGCCTTCCAAAACCGCATCCCGCCGGCGCGAGGCCGCCTGGCGAACGCTCGAACGCCAGCGCGCGCGCGTCGCAAAAATGTCCTTGCGCGCCCTGTTCGCGGCCGATTCCAAGCGTTTTACCCGCTTCTCCCTTACCTACGACGGCCTTTTTCTCGACTATTCCAAGAACCGGATCGACGGGAAGGCCATCGCCGCGCTGCTGCGATTGGCGCGCGCCGCCGACGTCGCCGGTTGGCGCAAGCGCCTGTTCGCGGGCGATTTGGTCAACGCGACCGAGGGACGCGCCGCGCTCCATACCGCGCTCCGCGATCCCGCGTCGCGCGCCAGGGAAGCGGCCGCGGCGCGCGCGACCCTCGCCCGCGTGCGCGCCTTCGCCGACCAGGCCCGGCGCAAGGGGCGCTTTACGCACGTCGTTCACATCGGCATCGGCGGCTCGCTGCTCGGGCCCAAGCTCGCCTGCCAGGCGCTGGCGCCGGAGACGAACGGGATCGAGGCTCGTTTTCTCTCCAACGTCGACGGCGCCGATTTCGCCCGCGCGGTCCGCGGGCTCGACCCGGCGAAGACCCTGTTCGTCGTCGTTTCCAAGACCTTCACCACGGAAGAAACGCTCGCCAACGCGCGCGCGGCGCGCGATTGGATCGCGGGATGGCTGGGACAAGCCGCCGTCGCCCGCCATTTCGCCGCCGTCACCGCCGCGCCCGACCGGGCCGAGGCGTTCGGCATCCCGCGCGCGGCGATATTCGAATTCTGGGATTGGGTCGGCGGGCGTTTTTCGCTCTGGTCGGCGGTCGGGCTCACGTGCGCCCTGGCCTTCGGGCCCGACCGGTTCGCGCAAATGCTCGCGGGCGCCCACGCCCTCGACCGGCATTTCCGCGCCGCGCCGCTCGGCCGTAATCTTCCGGTTCTGCTCGCGCTGCTCGACGTCTGGAACGGAAACGTCCTCGGCCACCGGGCGCGCGCCGTCGTTCCCTACGACAGCCGCCTCGCGCTCTTGCCCGAATACCTCCAGCAGCTGGAAATGGAGAGCAACGGCAAGTCGGTGACGCGCGAAGGGCTTGCCGTCGGGCGCGCGACCGCGCCGGTGGTGGTCGGCGCGCCCGGGACGGATGCCCAGCACACGTTTTTCCAGATGCTCCACCAGGGGCCTGACCCGGTGCCGGCGGAATTCGTCGTCGCCGTATCGGGCGCTCGGCGCGCGCAAGACCGCGGGGAACCGGGCCCGGGACCGAAGACGCAGCGCGCGATCCTGCTTGCCCACCTGCTGGCGCAAGGCGAGGCCCTGATGCGCGGGCGCAATGCGACCGAGGCCCGCGCCGCCATGCGGGCGGAAGGACTGTCCGCCGCCGACATCCGCCGCTTGTTGCCGCATCGTGTTTTTCCCGGCAACCGGCCGAGCACGACGATCCTGCTCCGCCGCCTCGACCCCTACCACCTCGGCCTGCTGCTCGCCCTCTACGAGCATAAGACTTTTGTTTTAGGCGTGTTGTGGAACGTGAATTCCTTCGACCAATGGGGAGTCGAACTGGGCAAGAAACTCGCCGGCGGCACCGCCCGCCTGCTCAAGGACGGCAAGACCGGCGCGCACGATTCCTCCACCGCCGGGCTCGCCCACAAGATCAGAGCATGGTCCAGATCATGAGCGTCCTCCGCATCCTTCCCGAGACCCTCGTCAACCGCATCGCCGCCGGCGAGGTGGTCGAACGGCCGGCGTCGGCGGTCAAGGAGCTGGTCGAAAACGCGCTCGACGCCGGCGCGCGGCGGATCGAGATCGTCGTGCGCGACGGCGGCCAGGCGGAAATCGACGTCAGCGACGACGGCCATGGCATGACGGCGGACGAACTTGCCCTCGCGGTCGAACGCCACGCCACCTCCAAGCTGCCCGACGAGGACCTGACCCGCATCATGACCCTCGGCTTCCGCGGCGAGGCGCTGCCCTCCATCGGCGCGGTCGCCAGGCTGACCATCGCCAGCCGCGCCCGCGGCGCCAAGGACGCCTGGGCGATCGCGGTCGAAGGCGGGCGCAAGGGACCGGTCCGCCCCGCCGCCCTCGGCGACGGCACCCGGGTCGAGGTCAAGGACCTGTTCTTCGCCACGCCCGCGCGTTTGAAATTCCTGAAAACGGCGCGCACCGAACTCGCGCACGCGGTGGAAACGGTCGAGCGCCTGGCGCTTGCCCACCCGCGCGTTGCTTTCACCTTGAGCGACGGCGCCAAGGACATCCTCCGCCTCGCCGCCGCGAGCGGGGACGAGGCAACCGCCCGGCGCGCCCGCGTCGCCGCCGTGCTCGGGCGCGAGTTCGCCGACAACGCGGTGCCGATCGAGGCGGCGCGGGACGGCATCCGTCTTTCCGGCTTCGCCGGCCTTCCCACCTTCAACCGGCCGACCGCGCAACTGCAATTCCTGTTCGTCAACAACCGCCCGGTGCGCGACCGGCTGCTGCTCGGGGCCTTGCGCGGGGCCTACCGCGACCTCATGGCCGGGGATCGGCACCCGGCGGTGGCGCTGTTCCTCGACGTTCCGCCGGAAGCGGTGGACGTGAACGTGCATCCGGCCAAGACCGAGGTCCGCTTCCGCGACCCCGGGGCGGTGCGCGGCCTGATCGTCGGCGCGATACGTCATGCGCTCAGCCAGGCCGGGCACCGTTCCGCCACCACGGTCGCCGACGCGGCGCTCGCCGCGCTCAAGCCGCAAGGGACCCCGGCGGGGAACTTCGCCTATCCAACCCCCGGCGGCGCGATTCCGCGCGGGCTCGCCGAAGCCGCGCTCGATTTTCACGCGCCCCTCGCCGCAAGACCGGCCGCGTCTTCCAACGAAACCGCCGCCGACATTCCGGACCCGGCCCGCTACCCGCTCGGGGTCGCGCGCGCGCAGATGCACGAAACCTACATCGTCGCCGAGACCGCCGACGGCTTCGTCATCGTCGACCAGCACGCGGCGCACGAGCGGCTCACCCAGGAAAAACTCAAACGGGGATTGGCCAACGGCGGCGTCGCCCGCCAGGGCCTCTTGATCCCCGAGGTGGTGGAACTTTCGCCCGCCGCCCAAGCGCGGATCGCGGCCCGCGCCGCGGAACTCGCCGAACTCGGCCTGGTGGTCGAGGCGTTCGGCGACGCGGCGGTGGTGGTGCGCGAAATTCCGGCGCTGCTCGGGGACGCGGACGTGAAGGGCCTGGTCCGCGACCTGGCCGAGGAATTGGCCGAATTCGACGCAACGCACGCCTTGAAAACGCGCCTCGACGAAGTGGCGGCGACGATCGCCTGCCACGGCAGCGTGCGCGCGGGACGGCGCCTTAATGCCGCCGAGATGAACGCGCTTTTGCGCGAAATGGAACAGACACCCCTTTCCGGCCAATGCGCCCACGGCCGCCCCACCTACATCGAATTGAAGCGCGCCGATATCGAGCGCCTGTTCGGAAGGCGTTAAGGTGTGTCTCGACTGAACAAAATTGCGCTTAGATAGTTACACTCCTCCAGACAATCACACCCCCACCCTAACCCTCCCCCGTCAAGGGGGAGGGAAATTATTATGAGTTCCCCCTCCCCTCGCGGGAGGGGGGTAGGGGGAGGGGGCTTGGATTACGCTTTATTGCCCGTGAAGCGCAAGAACGCGACCTTGGCGGCGCCGTAGGTGCGCGCTTGCAGCAGGGCAAATCCGCGCGGCGGCTCGAACGGCTCCTTCGCGCCCATTTCGGCGACCACGATGGCGTTCTCACTCAGCCAGCCGCACGCGGCCAAGCCCTGCAACGCCGGGACCAGTAAACCCGAACCGTAGGGCGGATCGAGAAAAGCGAGCGCGCACGGCGCCTCCGCCGCGAGGGGCGGAGGCGGGATTTGCGCCGCGTCGAGCCGGAGCGCGAGCACATTGCGCCATTCGCCGAGGCGGGCGGCGTTTTCCTTGGCGCACTTGAGGGCGGCGGCGTCCGCGTCGACGAAGGTCGCGCGCGCGGCCCCGCGCGAGAGCGCCTCCAGCCCGAGGGCGCCGGTGCCGCAAAAAAGATCCGCGACCGAAATGCCGTCGAAGGCGAAGCCGGGAACGCCGTGGGCGAGAATGTTGAACACGGATTCGCGGGTCCGGTCCGAGGTCGGGCGCAGGCCGGGGCCCGGAAGACTCTTCAACGTCCGGCCGCGATGGCGCCCGGCGACGATTCTCAACGAGAACTCTCCCCGCCCAATTGTTCGCGCAACACCTTGCCCGGCACTTCGTCGGCCTCGCCTTCGGCCAAATGCCCGAGCTGGAACGGGCCGTAGGCGACGCGGATCAGGCGGTTGACGGAAAGCCCCAGGTGTTCCAGCACCCGGCGCACCTCGCGGTTCTTGCCTTCGGTCAACGCCACCGTCAGCCACATGTTCGCGCCTTTTTTCGAATCGATCGCCGCGCGGATCGGGCCGTAATGGACCCCGGACACGGTGATGCCGTCCTTGAGCCTGGCCAGCGCCTTCTCGTCCACGTCGCCGAACGCGCGCACCCGGTAGCGCCGCGTCCAGCCGGTCGCCGGCAGTTCGAGCTTGCGCGCGAGCCCGCCGTCGTTGGTCAGCAGCAGCAGCCCTTCGGAATTGAAATCGAGCCGGCCGACCGACACCACCCGGGGCAAGCCCTTGGGCAATTTTTCGAACACGGTCGGGCGCCCCTGCGGGTCGCGATGGGTGGTCATCAGGCCGCGCGGCTTGTGGTAGCGCCAGAGCCGGGCCGGTTCCTTGGTCGGCAACGCCTGACCGTCGACGACAATCGCGTCCTCGTCCGTCACCGTGACCGCCGGCGTGGTCAGCACGCGGCCGTTGACGGCGACGCGCCCGGCGGCGATCCAGCGTTCGGCTTCGCGGCGCGAACAAAGCCCGGCGCGGGCCATGACCTTGGCGATGCGTTCGCCTTTGGTCGCTTCGCTCCGGGCGCCCTTCTCGATTGCGTTCATGGCGCTACACGCCGCACGCGGCGACGAAGGCGCGAAAAATCTTCCGGTCGCCCTCTGAAATCAGGAATTCCGGATGCCATTGCACGCCGAGGCAGAAGCGGTAACGCGGCGCCTCGATCCCCTCGATCACGCCGTCCGGCGAACGGGCGTTGACGACGACGCCTTGCGGCTCATCCAGCGCCGCCTGGTGATGCGCGCTGTTCACCGGCAGCGACGCGGCGCCGACGATGCGGTGCAGCAGCGTGCCGGGCACGACCGCGACGTCGTGGCCGGGCTCGTCGCGCGGGTTGGGCTGTTCGTGGGCGAGCGCGTCCTTGACCGCGTCCGGGATATGCTGGATCAGCCGCCCGCCGAGAACGACGTGCAGCAACTGCTGGCCGCCGCAGATGCCGAGCACCGGCATGTCGCGCTTGAGCGCGCCCTTGACCAGGGCCAGTTCGAACGCGGTGCGGCGGTCCTTGGTCTTGACGGTGGCGTGGCGGGAATCCGAGCCGAAGATCGCCGGATCGACGTCGAACGCGCCGCCGGTGACGATGACACCGCCGACCGCGTCGAGATAGGATTCGACCCTTTCGACCTCGTGCGGCAGCGGCACCGGCAGGCCGCCCGCGCCGGCCACCGCCGCGCAATAGTTTTCGCGGAGCGCGTACCACGGGAACTTGGAATAGCCGCCGGGCTCTTCCGAATCGAGAGTGATGCCGACCAGGGGCGGGGTCATGGGCCGGAATGTACGGCGCGCGGGCCTTGACGGAAAGGGCGACGCCGCCCAAGGTCCGCGGCCATGAGCCTCCCGTCGAACGGCGAATCGCCCATGAACCGCGCCTTGGCGCTCGCCCGCGAAGCGGCGGCGGCGGGCGAGGTGCCGGTCGGCGCGGTGATCGTGGACGGCATAACCGGCCGGGTCCTCGCCGAGGCGCGCAACCGGATGGAGGAAACCCGCGATCCGACCGCGCACGCGGAGATGCTGGCGATCCGGGCGGCATGCGCGGAAACCGGCGCGGTCCGCCTGGAGAACGCCGATCTCTACGTCACGCTGGAGCCCTGCGCCATGTGCGCGGCGGCGATTGCGTTCGCGCGCGTGCGGAGACTCTATTTCGGCGCCTACGACCCCAAGGGCGGCGGCGTCGAGCACGGCGCGCGCTTTTTCGCGCAAGCCACCTGCCACCACCGCCCCGAGGTGGTGGGCGGACTCAAAGAGCGCGAGTCGGGGGAAATCCTCAAGGCGTTCTTCAAGGACCGGCGGTGAGCAAAAACTTATTCCTAAGCCAGACAACCTCCACCACATACAATTCGTAAAAGCTGACTATTTAATCTTCATCAGGATCAAGGTTAGTAACCTTAAAAATTTCATCATACGTCGCAGGCTGCAGGGCCCATCTGTAGGCCGGATGAATCTCCCAATCAAATCCGTAATCAACGAATTGGTCCTGTAGATATCTATTCTGATCAAAGTATTTTCGAACAATCATCCCATTCTCAAGAACCTTTCGTGCCATTATGAAATCAATTTTATACAAAAATTGTCCAAGCGAGTGGACATCACCGGTGGTTCTATTCGCAAAAATAAATTTTTTCTGCCCCATGAGATTTTTTAGTTTTACCGCAAGTTGATCGTTGGAATAACAAAATTGATCAACCGTGCGCCGCTCTTTTTTAACCGGTCTCATACCTCTTAGAAGATCTGAAATTGTTGGCAATTCAGTTCTAAATTCATTTACCAAATCTTGGAGCCTTTCATTCGAATATGCCTCAAATGTCGCGCGGAGACTATTTGTTGTTATAATTGAATGGCCATTCCTATACGCTTCTCTGGCAGCACCACTCATTAGCTTAACAAGATCGCGGGGTCTCTTTCGAACGAGGGAAAGAAGTACACGGTGTATCGGTGCGCGTTCCCACTTCCCGGCTCCCAAAAAAACAGGCTCTATGACAGAATTCAGGAAATGGCTAACCTTTATTTGTTTGCTAAGTAGCAATTTTCTGTCATCAATCTCCCTGCCAAAGTAAGACTCGACCCGCTTCGCGGCAACAACGAGTATTTCATGGTTATCCCACGTAAGAAAAATAATGTTCCCTTCAATTTTATCTGTTGATTCATCCGACGTGCGCACCAAGTAGTATACATCAGACCTTAAGCCTAATCTGAACTGAAGGGTATTCTTTGAGCCACACAAATCACGTATCGCATTCAACAGCGCGGAAACATTGTTAATGTCTTTCTGCTTTGCCTCCCATCCCCTATCAAGATCATCTAAATAAACTCTAACAAGATTGGTTTTCCTAAAATTTTCCATCACTAATGACTTGACGGTCGAAACACCCTTGGTGATTTCTTTAGAGAAGACTTCCTTCGCAATTGCGACAACATCCAGAAGTTTTCCTTGTACGCTTTTTGGTACAATATTTTCGAGCGTCTGACTCCCATATAAATTTGCGATCTCGCGTGCAATTAGCTGAGTTAGTCCGCTCTTCCATGAGTTAATACGAGAATTTAAGTCGCCAGAACCAAGCCCTGCCTCTACCGCCCTTACATCATCCGGGCGAAGCCATAATGATAGAATATTTTTTTCCTGATCTTCCGAGTAAGCAATTTTAAGAAGGGCGCTTTTGCCAGAACCTTTATGCCCAACTAAGATCCGTATAGGAAGATTTGTTATAAGATTTTCATAGGCCTTGTTGCGAAAGAAATATTCTTTAAGTCGCGAGGGATTTTCATTCTCCGCATCTTCCCTTCCGAAAAGTTTCTGAATTTCCTCGTCATTGAAATTTGGCATATAACCCTCTTACAATAGGACTATAGTGGGCCCAAGGCAGACGGGGGGCTCTCACGCCGCCCGGGGCCTGATCTCCCGCTCGATCCGCCGCCCCATTGCGCCTTTCGCCACGTCGAGATCGTGGCGCGCCTGGAGATTGATCCAGAATTCCGGCGTGGTGCCGAAATAGCGCGCGAGCCGGAGCGCGGTATCGGTGGTGATCGCGCGGCGGCCGAGCACGATGTCGTTGACGCGCGAGCGCGGCACCTTGATCGCCTTGGCCAGCACGTAGACGCTGATCCCCATCGGCCCCAGGAAATCCTCGCGCAGGATTTCGCCGGGGTGGACCGGCGGCAGCCGCCGGCCGGTCGTCACGCCGGCGAAATCGACCCGACCCGCGTCCAAATCTTCCCGTTTGATGCCCATGACCTCGTCCCTAGTGGTAGTCCACGATCTCCACGTCCCAGGCCCCGTCGCCGCGCCAGACAAAACAAATCCGCCATTGGTCGTTCACGCGGATGCTGTGGCGGCCCGTCCGGTCGCCTTTCAGGGCTTCGAGCCGGTTCCCCGGCGGAACGCGAAGATCGTCCAGTTTTCGCGCCGCGTCGACTGCCCGGAGCTTGGCCCGCGCCCGCCGCTGAATCTGGTGCGGCAGGTCCCTGACCGCGTAGCCGGCGAAAATCGCGGCCGTGCGCTTGTCAGCGAAGCTCCTGATCACGAGGGACTAACGTACCGGATAACGGTACGTTAGTCAACGCGGCTCACGCCTGCCGCGCGAGCGGCAGGTTGACCAGCAGGTTCTGCGGCTTGAAGCGCACCTTGCGCGCTTCGGTCATGGCGAGGCCGAGATAGACGGGGCGCCCCGCCACGCCTTCGCGCACGATCGCGGGATTGGCGAAATCGAGGCGGAAAAGCGCGAGCAGGCGCTTCAAGCGCTCTTCCTCCACCTCGGTGCCGCGATAGAGGTCGTTCAGGATCGCGCTCGCCTCCACGTCGAGGCCGATGTGCCAGACCCAGCGTTCGTCGCGGATCTGCTGCACCGGCTGGATGCGGACCTCGGCCCCGATCAGGTGCGCGATCCAGGCTTCCATCACGCGCGCGAACGCATCGAGGCCGGGGCGGGCGAAGGTGAGATCGAGCACCAGGTCGCGCCGTCCGCTCCGTTCCCAATAGAGCGCGGCCTTTTCCGCCGTCAGCACGTCCATCTCGACATTCCTCGGCTTGGTCCCGCTTTGCACGATCAGGCGGCCAAGCTCGCCCATGCCCCGCGTCGCGCCGAGGGTCTCGACGGTTTCGGAATCGCCGAGCAGGACCGAGCCGTCCTGGACGGTCGCGGTCTGGGGGCGGAAGAACAGCTCGGCGGCGCGCACGCGGAAGGGATCGTCGCTTTTTTCGACGATCGCGTGCACGATGGTTTCCGCGAGGCGATCGAGAAAAAGCGGCGGCAGGGCCACGCGTTCCTCGTGGAAAAGGCCGAGGTAGCCGCCCTCGACCGTGCCGGCGGCGACCAGGCGGCGGAAGAAATCCGCGATCACCCGCCAGTTGTCGCGCGCGTCCGCGTCGCGCATGCGGGCGATGTCTTCTTCCGCGATCGGCGCGCGCGGCGCCGCCGCGACCGCCGCATGGAGCGCGCGCTCGGCCGCGCACGATTCCGGGGTAAGCGCGACTTCGGGCCGCGCCAGCCACGCGCGCAGGTAATCGTCGGTGACGGCGAGATGCCCGGCGCGATCGCGCGCGAGAAGCGCCAGCCCCGAGTCCGGCCAGAAATCGGGCATGGGTTTATTTGTTGTGGCCGCTGATCTCGGCGTGCAGCGGTTTCGTTTCCTCGAAGCGGCGCTTCTGTTCGGCGGTCGCTTCCTTCTGGTACTTGGCCTGCCAATCCTTGTAGGGCATGCCGTAGACGCGCTCGCGCGCCTCCGCGTCGGTCATGGCGACGCCCTTGTCGTTGGCGGCGGCGAGATACCACTTGGAAAGGCAGTTGCGGCAGAACCCGGCCAGGTTCATGAGATCGATGTTCTGGACGTCGGTGCGCTTTTGCAGGTGCTTGACCAGGCCGCGAAAGGCGGCGGCTTCCAATTCGGTGCGGGTCTTGTCGTCCATGGATGCCCCCTCCTTCTAGCCGGCGAGGCGGATCGCGCGCCAGCCGATGTCCCGCCGGCAAAAACCGCCCGGCCAGCGGATGCGGTCGACCGCCCGATAGGCGTTGCGCTGCGCGTCGGCGACCGTGGCCCCGAGCGCGGTGACGGCCAGCACCCGCCCGCCGACCGCGAGCAGCCGGCCGTTCGCCCGCGACGTGCCGGCGTGGAACACGTGGACGCCCTCGATTTCCTCGGCTTCGTCCAGCCCGTGGATTTCGGTGCCCTTCTCGTAAGCGCCGGGATAGCCCTTCGCCGCCATCACCACCGCGAGCGCGGTTTCCGGGCGCCACGCCACCGCGACCCGTTCGAGCCGGCCGGTGGCGCAGGCGTGCAGCACTTCGAGCGCGTCGGATTGCAGGCGCGGCATCAGCACCTGGCATTCGGGGTCGCCGAAGCGGGCGTTGTATTCGAGCACCTTGGGGCCGTCGGCGGTCATCATCAGCCCGGCGAACAGCACGCCGCGAAACGGCTTGCCCTCGGCGACGAGGCCCTTGGCCATCGGCAGGATGCAGCGCGCCATGATTTCGCGTTCCAGCGCGGGCGTGATCAGCGGCGTCGGCGAATAGGCGCCCATGCCGCCGGTGTTGGGGCCCTTGTCGCCGTCGTCGCGCGCCTTGTGGTCCTGGCAGGCGCCGAACGGGATCGCGCGCGTCCCGTCGACCAGGGCGAAGAAACTCACTTCCTCCCCTTCCAGGTACTGCTCGATCACCACCTCGTCGCCGGAGGCGCCGAACGCCTGCTCGGTCATCACGTGGTCGATGGCGGCGTAGGCTTCGTTGACATTTTGGCAGACGGTGACGCCCTTGCCGGCGGCGAGACCGTCGGCCTTGACCACGATCGGCGCGCCGCGGGCGCGGATGTATTCCTTGGCCGCGTCGGGTTCGTCGAAACGGGCGTATTCGGCGGTGGGAACGCCGTATTTGGCGCAGAGGTCCTTCATCAGGGTTTTGGACCCCTCGATCGCGGCGGCGGCCCCCGAGGGGCCGAACACGGCGATGCCGGCGTCGGTCAGGCGGTCGGCGAGGCCCGCGACCAACGGCGCTTCCGGCCCGACCACGACGAAGTCGATGGCCCGCTCGCGCGCGAACGCGACCAGGCCGTCGAGATCCTCGGTCGCGATTTCGACGCATTCGGCGAGCTTGCCGATGCCGGGGTTGCCGGGCGCGCAAAAGAGCTTGGCACAGCGGGGCGACTTGGCGATCGCCCAGCAAAGCGCGTGTTCGCGCCCGCCGCCGCCGATCACCAAAACCTTCATCGTCCGCTTCCCATGAAAATCGACCCCGAAATTTCCCCCAAAATTGCCCCCAAAATTGACGGGCGCATCCGCCGTCCCTCATACTGGCCGCATGGTTCGCAACTTAGCGACTCCCGCCGGACCCGACAACCTTCCGATTTTTTCGGTCAGCGAGATCGCGGGCGCGATCAAGGCCGCGGTCGAGGGGGCTTTTCCCCTGGTCCGCGTGCGCGGCGAAATTTCCGGCTTCAAGCGCGCGGCCAGCGGCCACGTCTATTTCGCGCTCAAGGACGAAGACGCGGTCTTGAACGCGGTCGCCTGGCGGGGCGCCGCCGGCCGGCTCGGGATCGAGCCCGAGGACGGCATGGACGTGATCGCCACCGGCCGCGTCACCACCTATCCCGGCCGCTCGCAGTATCAACTGGTGGTCGAGCGGCTCGAACTCGCGGGCCAGGGCGCGCTCTTGAAGCTGCTCGAGGAACGCAAGAAGAAACTCGCCGCCGAGGGCCTGTTCGCCGCCGAACGCAAGAAAAAAATTCCCTATCTGCCCGAGGTGATCGGCGTCGTCACCTCGCCGACCGGCGCGGTGATCCGCGACATCCTGCACCGCCTGGAGGAACGCTTCCCGCGCCGGGTGCTGCTGTGGCCGGTGCGCGTCCAGGGCGAAGGCGCGGCCGAGGAAATCGCCGCCGCGATCGAGGGCTTCAACCGCCTGCCGGCGGACGGGCCGATCCCGCGCCCCGATAGGGGCGCACCATATGACGCGCGGCGGGATTCGCCGCCGCGCCCGGACGTGCTCATCGTCGCGCGCGGCGGCGGCAGCATCGAGGACCTGTGGGCGTTCAACGAGGAAATCGTCGCGCGCGCGGCCGCCGCGAGCGCGATCCCGCTGATTTCCGCCGTCGGCCACGAAACCGACACCACCTTGATCGATTACGCCGCGTCCTTGCGCGCGCCGACCCCGACCGCGGCGGCGGAAATGGCGGTGCCGGTGCGCGCCGAACTCCTCCAGCGCGTCGGCGAAAACGCCAACCGCCTGGTCGCGGCGGTCGAGCGCCTGACGGCGGAGCGGGCGACGCGCCTCGCCGATCTCGCCCGCGCGCTGTCGCGTCTTCCCGCCTTGGTGGAAGAACGCGCCCAGCGCCTCGACGAATGGTCCGAACGGCTTTCGCACGGCCTCCGCGTCGGGCTCGAGCGGCAAACCGCCCGCTTCCGGGAATTGGCCGCGCGGCTCGCGAGCCCGGCCGAGCGCGTGGCACGCGCCGAAGGCCTGCTGACGGCGGAGGTGCGCGCCCTCAAATCCGCGACCCAGGCCGTGTTCAAAGCCGC
The DNA here is from genome assembly GCA_016872535.1 of Rhodospirillales bacterium. Classification (NCBI taxonomy): domain Bacteria; kingdom Pseudomonadati; phylum Pseudomonadota; class Alphaproteobacteria; order Rhodospirillales; species Rhodospirillales bacterium. Next base: position 15,593 of record VGZQ01000060.1, read on the forward strand.
CGACGCCCGGCTCGCGCAGGCGGGCGCGCTGCTCGAAAGCGTGTCCTACCGCAGCGTGCTCAAACGCGGCTACGCGGTCGTGCGCCGCGACGGCGGTCCCGCCGTGGCCGCCGCGGCCGCGATCCGCAAGAATGAGCGATTGACGCTCGAATTCCACGACGGCCGGGCCGAGGCGGTCGCCACTTCCGGCGGCGGCACACCGGAACCGAAGGCGCCCGCGTCGAACGGCGGGCGCCAGGGCGAATTGTTGTGAGACCGCTTCGCGCGGGCGTTCTGATGTTGGCTTTGGGCTGCGTCGCGCCCGGCATCGCGGCGGCGCTCGAACTGCAGGGACCGGCGACCCAGGGCGGCTTGCTCGTCGGCCGCGTCGATTCGGGCGCCCGCGTCAGCCTCGACGGACGCGCGGTCCGCGTCGCGCCGGACGGACGGTTCCTGATCGGTTTCGGCCGCGACCACGCCCCAAGCGCGCGGCTGACGGTGACCGGCGCCGACGGCCGCGTCACCCACCGCGCCCTCGCCATCGCCCAGCGCCGCTACGATATCCAGCGCATCGACGGCCTGCCGCCCCGGATGGTGACGCCGGACGCCGAGACGCTGCGCCGCATCGAGGACGACCGCGCGCAAATCCGCGCCGTGCGCGCGATCGAAACGCCCGAACTGCTGTTCGGCGCGCGGTTCGCGTGGCCGGCGGCGGGACCGGTCTCGGGCGTGTTCGGCAGCCAGCGCGTGCTCAACGGCGAACCGCGCGCGCCGCACCTCGGCCTCGACATCGCCGCGCCCGAGGGCGCGCCGGTGCACGCGGCCGCCGCCGGCCGGGTCGCGCTTGTCCATCAAGACATGGTGCTGACCGGAAAAACTTTGGTGCTCGACCACGGCCACGGGCTGACCACGGTCTACATCCACCTTTCCGACATTCTGGTGCGGCCCGGCGAGCGGGTGGCCGAAGGCGCGCCCATCGGCCGGGTCGGCAAGACCGGGCGCGCCAGCGCCGCGCACCTGCATTGGGGCGTCTATTGGTTCGACGTCGCGCTCGATCCCGGATTGCTGGTCGACGGCTCGCCCGAACCGGCGCGGGCCGAGACGAAAAACTAATCCGACCAACGGTTGTGCAGCCACAACCAGTGGTCGGGACGTTCGCGCACCCAGGTTTCGATAATCGCGTTCATGCGCGCGGTGTTGACGGCGATGTCGGCGTGGCGATCGCCGGTCTTCACCAGTTCCATCGGCGGGCCGATGACCAGGCGAAAATGCGCGCCGTTGGCGCGCTCGACCCGGGCCGGCACCACCGGGCAATCGAAGCGGAGCGCGAGATCGACCAGCGCGCTCGAGGTCATGGCGTCGCGACCGAAGAACGGCGCCGGCACGCCGTCGTTCATCTTCTGGTCGACCATCATGCCGAGGTGATTGCCCGACTTCAGCGATTGCAGCAATGGGCGCACGCTGCCCGGGCCCTTGGGGATCAGCGCGCCCTCGACCGCGGCCCGGCCCAAGCGGTAAAGCCATTCCACCAGCCGGTTGTTGGCGGCGCGATAGATCCGGTCGAGCGGCAGGCCGCGCTGGGTCGCGCCGAGCGAGACGATTTCCCAGTTGCCGAAATGGGCCGAGAAGAAAAAGCCCGGACGACCGTCGTCGCGGAGCGAATCGACCCACTCCGCGCCGATCACCGCGACCGGGCCTTGCGGGTCGTAGACGTCGATTTCGCCCAGGTGCGGAAATTCCGCCGCGACCCTTCCCAGGTTGTCCCACATGGCGCGGATGATGGCGGCGATCTCGACTTCGGATTTTTCGGGAAAGGCGCGCCGCAGGTTGCGCCGCGCGCGTTCGGTCAACGACAGGCGCGGGCCGACGGCGCGGCCGAGCCAACCGCCGACGGCGGACGCGATGTCCAACGGCAGCAACTTGAACGACATATAGAGGGCGACGGCGATCGCCGCCTCGATCGGATGCACGACGAAGCGGCGAAAGGCGTTGGCGAGGCGGGGCGCGCGGATCATCGGGCGGTCGACAGGAACCGGTCGAGGAAGGATTCGAGCGCCGCTTCGTCGTCCCAGAGGAGGGTGGTTGTCAAGACCTCCACTTGCGCCCGCGCCCAGGGCGGCAGGCGCGCGGCGTCCTTGGCCGTGGTCAGCGCCATCGCGCCGAGCCCGGCGGCGCGGCGGAACATATCGGCCAGCTCCGCGTCGGAAAACGCGTGATGATCGGGAAAGGCGAGCGTTTCGCGCACGTCGATGCCGGCTTCGCGCGCGGTGGCGAAGAATTTTTCCGGCCGGCCGATGCCGGCGAAGGCCAACGCCGTCCGGCGCGCGAGCCGGGCGCTTTCCGGCGCGGGCGCGACGCGCGCGCCGAGAACGGCGATATCCGGACGCGCGGCCCGAACGCGGGCCGCGGCGCCGGTTTCGTCGCGGCCGAAAATCGCGACCGCGTCCGCGCGCGCGAGCCCGCCGGCGAGCGGCTCGCGCAAGGGTCCCGCCGGCATGACGCGGCCGTTGCCGAACCCGGTCGCGCCGTCCACCGCCAGGATCGCGGCGTCCCGGGCGAGTGCCGGATTCTGGAAGCCGTCGTCCATCACCAAAACGCGCGCGCCGTCGGCGCACGCCATTTTGGCCGACGCGACGCGATCGCCCCCGACCCAGGTCGGCGCGACCCGGGCCAGCAGCAGCGCCTCGTCGCCGACGTCGCGCGCATCGTGCATCATGCGGTCCGCCTTGACCGGCCCGGCGAGGGATCCGCCGTAACCGCGCGTCAGGATGTGGGTCGCGTGTCCGCGCCGCAAAATCCGCCGGACGAGATCGAGCGCCAGCGGGGTCTTGCCCGCACCACCCGCCACCAGGTTGCCGACGCACAGCACCTTCGCCGGCGCGCGGTAGGGGCGCGCGACGGCGCGGCGCATCCGCCCCACCGCCGCCCACATATAAGCGAAGGGCGCCAGCGCGCGCGCGGGCCAGGTTTCCTCGGACCGGGTCCAGAATTCAGGCGCGCGCATCGGATTTATCCCCGAGCAGCGGCCGCAACGCGGCCATGACCGCGTCGAGCGCGCCCGCTTCCGCATCGGCCACCGCTTCGCCCGCCCGCGTCATGCGCGCGAGCGTGTCCCGATCGCCGAGCAACCGATCGAGGACGCTTTCCAGCTCCGCCGCGTCGGCGACGCCGACCGCCGCGCCGGCGGTCCGCAGGCGCTCGGCGATTTCGGCGAAATTGCTCGTGCGCGGGCCGAACAGGATCGGGCAACCGAGCCGGGCCGCCTCGACCGGGTTCTGTCCGCCTTCCCCGGCGAGCGACTTGCCGACGAACGCGAGACGGGCGAGACGGTAGAAAAGCCCGAGCTCGCCCAGGGTGTCGGCCAGATAGACGTCGACGTCCGGCTCCGGCAATGCGCCGGCGCTGCGCCGCGCGCAGCGAACGCCGAGCGCGCCGAGCTCGCGCGCCACTCCCTCGCCCCGCTCGGGATGGCGCGGCGCGATCACCGTGAGCAGGCCGGGATGGCGACCACGCAGGGCGAGGTGGACCTTGGCGACGATCGCTTCTTCGCCCGGGTGGGTGCTGGCGGCGAACCACACCGGACGGTCGCCGATCGCGGCGCGCAGGCGCGCGAGTTCGCTTGCGTCGGCCGGCAGCGGCGGCGCCGCGAACTTGAGGTTGCCGACGCAGCGCGCCGCGCGCGCGCCGAGTTGGTTGAGACGGCGCGCGTCTTCCGCCGTCTGGCCGAGGGAGAGCGAGAACCCTTGCAGCAGCGCGCGGATCATGCCGGGCGCCCATTGCCAGCCGGCGAACGAGCGGTCGGAAACGCGCCCCTGGATGAGGGCCGAGGGAATGTCGCGGGCGAACACCTCGGACAGCAGATTGGGCCAGAATTCCGATTCCACCCACAACGCCGCGTCGGGCCGCCAATGGTCGAGAAACGCCCGCGCCGCGTCCGGCAGATCGACCGGCGCGTATTGGTGAAAGGCATCCGGTCCGAGGCGTTCGCCCATCAACCGCGCCGAGGTGACGGTGCCGGTGGTGACGAGCACCCGCGTCGGCCGCGACGTCGCCGCCGGGATTCGCTCCACCAATGGCAAAATGGACAGGCTTTCGCCGACGCTCGCGGCATGGATCCAGACCAGCCTGCCCTCGGGTCGCGCGCGGCCCGCGCGGCCCAGGCGTTCGCCGAAACGCTGCCGGTCTTCCTTGCCGCGCGCCAGCCGCCGGGACAGATGCCAGCGCGCGAACGGACCGAGCAGCGCGGTCGCCATGCGATAGAGCGCCAGCATCACGACGTCGCCCCCGCTGACGATGGCTCCGGCGCGGACGGCAGGGGCGCGGGCGCGACCGGCTCCTGCCCGCACAGGCGATCGGCTTCCGCCGTGACCGCGTTGAGGGAATCTTCGAGCGCCCGGCGCGCCCGTTCGATCCCGTTTTCGTCGAGGTCGCGGGCGACCTCGATCGGCTCGCCCCACACGAACGCGCCGCCGGCGAACGGCGCCGCCACCACGAACCGGTCCCAGCTGCCGAGCACCTTGCGCGCGCGCGCGCCGAACGCCGCCGGCACCAGCGGCGCGCCGGAGAGGCGGGCAAGATGGATCGCGCCGTCGCTCGCGCGCATGCGCGGTCCGCGCGGGCCGTCGGGGGTAATGCCGACATAGTCGCCCGCCTGCAGCGCCCGCACCATCAGGCGCAACGCCGAGGCGCCGCCCCGGCTCGACGAACCGGCGGCGGTCTTGATGCCGAAATGGGCGACCGTGTGGGCGATCAACTGGCCGTCGGCATGGCGCGAGATCAGCATGTGGATGGTCCGCGACGGGTCCCAGGCGAAGGGCATCATCAGGATCCGCCCGTGCCAGAAGCAGAGGATGAACGGCCGGCCCTGGTCCCACAACTTGCGGGGAATCTCGCCGCGCGTGACCGGCCAGCGGCCGGTCGCATGAACGAAACGGATATAGCCCGCGCCGAGCCAACAAAGCGCCCGGCGCACGCCGTCGCGGCGGAAGAAGGATTTGAACAACCCCACCGCGCGCACGCTCCCTCCCGTCACGCCCCGGCGACGCGCGGGGCGGGTGCAGCCACCTCGGCGCCGGCGAACTGGATGGCGTGGATGCG
>VGZQ01000061.1 GCA_016872535.1 Rhodospirillales bacterium
CGATCTGCCGCAGCAGCGTCACAATCTGCTCAGGTCCGGGTTTTTTCTTCGGCATGGTCAGGCTCCTTTCCAAGTCAGTTTCTATCAAAACGCTTGGTACAAAAAGAGCCAGTCAGGTCAGGATCATCGCTTCGTGTTCATTCGCGGCGCCATCATCACCGCGGAGTTGACGATTTATTCCTTCGCACTCGGCCTGGTGATCGGCCTGCCCCTCGGCCTGATGCGAGATTCGAAACTATCATTTCTGCGGTATCCCTCGGCCGCCATCATCGAATTTTTCCGCAGCACGCCGACGCTGGTTCAATTGGTCTGGATTTATTATGCGTTGCCGATCGCGCTCGGCATCCGTCTTAGCGCGATGGTCGCCGTCACCATCGGTTTGGGTCTCCACACCGCTGCCTATTTCGCCGAGATATTCCGCGCCGGCGTCGCCTCGATCGACCAGGGCCAATTTTGGGCGGCCAAGTCGATCGGCATGACCTACACGCAATCGATGCGGCGCATCATTCTGCCCCAGGCCATCCGCCGGATGGTACCGCCATTCATCAACGAACTCGCCAATCTGATCAAGCTGACAACGCTCGGCTCGGTGCTCGCGGTCTATGAGCTGCTCCACGAGTCGAACAATCTGATCAACACAACATTCAGGCCGTTCGAAATTTACACGGCGCTCGCCCTGGCTTTCTTCATCATTATTTTTCCGATGATCTATTTATCGCGAAGATTGGAGCTGTATTGGGCACGACGAGCCTGACCATGACGCCGAACGCACGGGCCATTCCGGTATGCGCGCCATACTGGGTGCGCATACCACCGACAACCATCAGCGGAGCTTAGGTAGCCGAATTGGGTGAACTTGCTCGAATGCGCGAGCCGCGCGCAGCACCAACCGGTCGCCATAGGCCGGCCCAACGATCTGCATTCCGATCGGCAGTCCCAACCGGGTAAAGCCGCAGGGCATGGATGCGGCGGGCTGCCCGGTCAGGTTGAAGGGAAAAGTGAATGGCGACCACTCGGTCCAGCGCGATTGCCGAGTGGGATCAGGCACGTCCTGCCCGGCGGAAAACGGAGCGATCGGTACCGTCGGCGTGATCAAAAGGTCGTAGCTTTCATGGAATTTTCGCATGAGGATGCCCAGTTCACCGCGGGCCTGTTCGGCGGCGAGATAATCATCGAGCCCGACGCGGGCGCCGATCTCGGCAACGGCGACAAGGCCGGGATCCATGAGCTTGCGCTGGCCGGGATCGAACCGATTAAGCTCTCGGGCAATCGCGGGGAAGGCAAGCGTCTCGAATATCCCGCGCGGATCGGCGAAGCCGGGCGAGCATTCGGTGACGTTCGCGCCAAAATCAACCAACGTCCGCGCGGCCCGATCGACCGCCGCCGCTATTTCCGGATCAACCTCCGCATAGCCGAGATCGCGGCTGAAGGCGATGCGCACGCCTTTAAGACCGTCTTCGAGGCCGTCGCGGTAATTAGTTGGATCGGGAGGAAGTGCGCGCCAATCGCGCGCATCCGGCAAGACGATAATTTCAAGCATGAGCGCCGCATCGGCGACTGAGCGCGTCATCGGACCGACGTGGGCCATGGTGCCGAAAGCGCCCGGCGGCCAGAGCGGCACGCGACCGAAACTGGGCTTCAATCCGAAGACGCCAGTGAATGCGCTGGGCACGCGGATCGATCCCCCGCCGTCGGTGCCCAACGCAAGCGCGCCCATGCCGGTCGCGACCGCGACCGCCGCCCCGCCGCAGCTTCCGCCCGGGGTCATCGCCAGATTCCACGGATTGCGGGTGATGCCGGTGAGTGGACTGTCGGTGACCGTCTTCCAGTGAAACTCCGGCGTGGTCGTTTTGCCGAGGAGCACCGCGCCTGCCTCCTTCAGCCGCGCAACCGCCGGCGCGTCCTCTTTCCATGGCCGATCCGCCGAAACCAGCCGCGAGCCCCAGAGGGTCGGCCAGCCCTTGGTCAGAAACACGTCCTTGATCGAAACCGGTACGCCGTCGAGAGGGCCGATCGGCGCACCGCTTCGCCAACGGCGCTCCGACTGCTCGGCGGCCGCCAGCGCCCCAACAGGATCGACCAGGCGGAAAGCATTGAGAGCACCGTCATAAGCCTCGATCCGCGCAAGCGCGGCCTTGACGGCTTCGATCGGCGAGATTTCCTTTGTCCGGAACAACGCGACAAGTTCCGTGGCGCTTCGTTGGGCTAAATCCTCATTCACGATTTCGGCCCGGCGGTTTCGGAGCAAACAAGCGTGTACAATTCTATAGGGCCTGGATAAAGTTTTCACGGGATAGAACGGATCGGCGGACCACGGCCCCAGGGGGAGAGCCTATGGCTGGCGAAACGACGACGCCCGCCGACTTGCGGATTCCCCGCGCCGAGTACTCGGCGCGGCGGGCGCGACTGGCCGCGGATGCGCGCGCGCAGGGCCTCGACGGTGTGGTCGTGTGGTCGCGCGAGGGCACCGCCGAGACCCGCTCCGGCTACGGGATTTATCTAGCGAATTATTACACCAAGTTCTTCTCCGGCCTCGATGATTGCCCGCCCCATTTCGCTGCGCTCGGCCATGCGGCAGTCGTGGTGCCGGGCGCGGGTGAAGCGACCCTGGTCGTCGATATGCATTATCATTATTACCCGGCGGAGCGCGTGGCCGAGGCGATTGACGACGTCGTTCACGACACCAACGTGGTGCGCGGAGTAGCCAGCGCCCTCGCCGCGAAAAAGCTGACACGCGGACGACTCGGCCTCGTTGGTTCGCAAATCATGTCGGTCAAGCATTTTCAGGCGTTGAAGGACGCAACACCCGGCGTCGAATGGCGCGTTGTCGACGATCTTTTGATTGAACCCATGTTGATCAAAAGCGAAGCCGAATGGCAGATCATCCGCCATGGCTGCCGGGCAGTAAACGAGGTCACCGATGACGTGCTGGCGGCGGCCCAAGCCGGCGTTTTCGAGATGGACCTCATGCAGCGCGCCGCGCGCGGTTTGGCCGAACGCGATTGCGAGCTCTGGTGGCTTCGTCCGGCGGGTACGCGGCGGCTGGAAGACGGTCAAATCTACTTCATGTCGGTGGTCGGGTGGTGCCAGGGATATTTTTTCGACATCGCACGCAACAAGATCGTCGGGGCGAAGGCACATGCGCCGCGAAATGCGACGCTTGACGCGTTGAACGATTTCATTTTGCGCCAGGCCGAGGAACTTAAACCCGGCCGGACCGGCGCTGAAGCGGCGGCGTTTGGATTGCGCTACTTCATCGATGACCTCGAGGCCGTCACGCGCGCGGATATCGAGGCCGGGGCGTTATGTCCGTTTCCGGCCTTCGGCCACGGTCTCGGGCTCAATTATGGCCGGCCCTACGTGCGCGAAGGTGAACCCATGATATTGAAACCCGGCATGTATATGGCGATTGAGGCCAACTATGCTGACCCGGTCCTAGGCATGGCCGAAGCCGAAGTCAACGTGGAGATCACCTCGGCCGGTCCGCGCATTCTCACTACACTTTAATGCCGATTGTATTTTGCCGGTTCTGATGCACAATATCGGGGGAATTCGCGTGGCAAGCCGATCCGAAGATGTTTCGCCGGAACCGGTTTGACATAACACATAACACCGTAAGCCATCGCGCGAACGAACAGGGGGGCTTGTGTCCGAACTCGTCTTCATCTTGGCCATGAACGGCTTGGTCTGGGGCTTAATCATCGCCCTGATCGCCCTTGGCCTCTCGATCATCTTCGGCCTTTTGGACATCGTTAACGTCGCCCACGGCGACTTTTTCATGGTCGGCGCGGTGTTTGCCTGGACGGTCATCCTGATGACCGGAAATTTCTGGCTCGCGTTTCTGATCGTCCCCTTGATCGGCATGCTGCTCGGCATCGCGATCGAACGCGTGGTCATCAAGCCGATCGAGAACTCCCCGTCGCTATCGATCGTGGCCACTTTCGGCCTTTCCCTCATCCTGCAGGAAGCCGTGCGGGCGACCTTCGGCGCGACCCCGAAGCGCATTCTCGACCCGATCGGAATCACGATCCCCGTGCTCGGCATGAACTACCAGGTTTACCGACTGTTCGCGGCCGCCGTCGCGATCGCGGCCATCGTCGCCTTTTTTCTGTTCCTCCACCGGACCAAGTTCGGCACGTGGATGCGCGCCGTGCGCCAGGATCGCGAGACGGCGATCGCCATGGGCTTGCCGGCGAACCGCATTTTCCTCGTCACTTTCGGGCTCGGCACCTCGATGGCCATGCTCGGCGGCGTGGTGGCGGCGCCGATCACGTCGGTCGAGTTCCGTCTCGGCCTCGACGTGTTGCCGCTCTGCTTCATGGCTGTGATCATCGGCGGCATGGGCAACCTGCCCGGAACCGCCGCGGCCGCCGTTCTGCTCGCCCTGATCGAGGGCATCATCACCAGCTTCGCCGAACCGACGACGGCGCGGATCGTCTCGCTGATCATCATGAGCGTGGTCCTGCTGGTCCGGCCCGAGGGCATTTTCGCCCGGAGACGGACATGACGCTGGCGGCGAAATCGCCAGTGGCGCGACTCGGCCCTTGGCTGGCGCGCTTTACGCCCGCTCAGGGATTCGCTCTTCTGGCCGGGTTTCTTGTGCTGTTGCCGTGGTTTGTTCCGAACTATCAACGCGTGTTCGTCGCCGAAATCTTCGTCTGGGGGCTGTTCGCGATGTCGTTCGCGATGGTGTTCGGTTTCGCCGGCATGCTGTCGTTCGCCCAGGCCGTGTTCTTCGGCGCGGGATGCTACGGGTTTAATCTCGGCACTTTCTATTTCGGTTTCAATACGTGGGGCGCAGTTTTTTCCGCGTTCGCCGCCGCCGCGCTATTCGCGATCCCCGTCGGGTTTATCGCTACCCGCGTGCGCCATCATCATTTTTTGATCGTCACCGTGATTATTTCGGTATTGGTCACCACCATACTCGATTCCGGCCATTGGAAATGGCTGGCCGGTCCGTACGTCACACGTTCGCTTACCTTCGTTCCGGAAGTGCCGCTCGGGTTCGTGTCGTTCAGCTTTTTCAACGAAATCGTCGCCTATTATTTCACTGTGATCATGGTTGCCGCTGCCGTCGCCGTCTGCTGGCTGCTGGTGCATTCGCCATTCGGACGCGCGTTGCTGGCGATCCGTGAAAATGAAACGCGCGCGCGGCTGATAGGCCTCAACGTCAACCGCCTGCGCTGGATCATGTTCGTGGTCGCCGCCGGCATCGCCGGTTACGCGGGAGCTTTGTTTGCGCTGCTCACCCGTTTCACCAACCTCGAGTTTTTTCATTGGACTTACTCGGGCAAGGCCGTGGTCATGGCCATCATCGGCGGGGTCGGCTCCCTGATCGGGCCGTTCGTCGGAACCGCCTTCTATTTGCTGTCGAACGAGTATCTGTCCCAGTTCTTCCAGCAGTTCGTGATTGTCTTCGGGGTCATCCTGTTGGTTGTCATCCGCTACGCCCCGGAGGGCTTGTGGGGCCTGTTCGTGGGCTGGGTCCGCAGCCACAGGAGCGCCTGACCGTGCCGCTCCGCCTCACCCCGCTCCATATCCTCGGCCTGATCGGCTTCGCTTTTCTTCTGGTCGCGCCCTTCCTGCTGCCGCTGTTGGGCGCCAAATTCTGGGTCAATATCATCGCCGAAATCATGATTTGGAGCCTGTTCGCGGCCAGCGTGAACTTGCTACTCGGATACACCGGCCTGCTTTCGTTCGGACAGGCCCTTTACTTTGGCTTCGGCGCTTACGGCGTCGCCCTCGGCATCGACATGTTCGGGTGGTCTTTCTGGCCATCGGCGGTGTTCGGCGTATTCGTGGCGACGGCGTGCGCGGTGATCACCGGTATTTTCGCCGCACGCCTGACGTGGCACTACTTCGCCATCATCACGGTGGTGTTCTCGCTGATCTTCTTTTTTGTGGCGATCGGTTGGAAGTCAGTCACCGGCGGCGACGACGGGCGCCCGTTCACCGTGCCGCCGGTCTTCAAGATCGGCGGCATCGAGTTCACCATGCTGGACCAGACGTTCCAGTACTATTTCATTATGGCCGTCGTTGGCGCGTGCTTTTACTTGATGCACGTCATCCTCAAGAGCCCGCTCGGCTATACCTTCATCGCCGTGCGGGAGAACGCCTCGCGCCTAAGCCTCATCGGCTACAGCCCTTATCTCATCCGCTTCATCTCGTTCGTCATCGCGGGAGCGTTCGCCGGCGTCGCCGGTGTGCTGTTCGCGTTATTCGCCCGTTACGTCTCGGCCCAATACCTGTTCTGGACCGTATCGGGCGAAGGGGTGATCTGGGCCCTTGTCGGCGGCATCGGGACCTTGTTCGGCCCGGCTCTGGGCGCTGCGTTCTTGATCGTGGTGCGCGAGGAATTGTCGATCTACTGGGAGCATTACCTGTTTGTCGTCGGCATTATCGTCATCTTGTTCGTCTCCTTCGCCCCGGAGGGTCTGATGGGACTTTTGACTCGGACGATCGAGCGGTGGTCGAAGAAGCCGACTGACCACGCCGCACCGGAAGCCGAGACGTCGGCCGCGCCAGGGGAAAAAGCAGGGGGCGGATCGTGAGCGAGTCCATCCTGCGTACCGAAGGGTTAACCAAGGCGTTCGGCGGGCTGATCGCCGTCAACGACATCAACTTCACCCTGGCCAGCGGCAAACTGCACGCCATCATCGGCCCGAACGGCGCGGGTAAGACCACGTTTTTCAACGTTGTATCCGGTTTTCTCGGCGCGACGTCCGGCCGGGTCATCTTCGAGGGCCGCGACATTGTCGGCCTCAAGCCGCATCAGATCAGCCGGCTCGGCATCGCCCGCACGCTTCAGGTCAAGAGCGTGTTCAACGGCCTCTCGGTCTACGACAACGTCTGGATCGCGGCTCAGAGCCGCAAGCGGTTTCTGCACCCGTTCCGGCCGGCGAGCAGCTATCGCGACACCGCCCAGAAAGTGGAGCGCATCCTTGTCGAGGTCGGCATGAGCGATCATGCGCGCGATCTCGCCGGCAATTTGTCCTACGGCGACGTCGCGTTGCTTGAAATCGCGATTGCGCTGGCGACCGACCCCAAGCTGTTGTTGCTCGACGAACCGGTGTCGGGGATGAGCCCGGCTGAAACCGAGCGTACCGTCGCCATCATCAAGGATCTCGCCCGCCGGGTAAACGTGATCCTGATCGAACACGACATGGAGGTGGTTTTCGGCGCCGCCGACGTGATTACCGTCATGAATCAGGGCATGATTCTTTGCGAAGGCTCGCCCGAAGCGATCGCCAAAGATACGAGCGTCCAGGAAGCTTACCTGGGATCGCCCGAAGACGAGGACGAGGCGCATGCTTAAGCTCGACGGCCTCCACGCCCATTACGGCAAGAGCCACGTCCTGCAGGGCGTCAACCTGCACGTCGAGGCGGGCGAGGCGGTCGCGCTCCTTGGCCGTAACGGTGTCGGCAAGACGACGACGTTGCGCAGCATCATGGGCCTGACGCCGCCCTCCGCTGGTGCCGTCACCTTCGACGGCGCACGCCTCGACCAGATGCCAGCGCACAAGATCGCCGGCCTCGGCATCGGTTATGTGCCGCAGGGTCGGCGTATCTTTTCCAGCCTCAACGTCATCGACAATCTTTGCCTTGGGCTGACCGGTGCGCCGGAACCGGGGCGGCTCGAGGAAATTTTCGCGCAATTTCCGAAATTGCGGGAACGCGCGAAGCAGGAAGGCGGTACGCTCTCGGGCGGCGAGCAGCAGATGCTGGCCATCGCCCGCTGCCTGATCATGAAGCCCAAGCTTCTACTGCTTGACGAGCCGACTGAGGGGATCATGCCCAAGCTCGTCGCGACCTTGCGCAACGATATCCGGGCGGCGAACCAGAAAGGCATCTCCATCCTGTTGGTCGAGCAGAATTTCCGCGTCGCGCTTGCCTTGTGCACACGCGTCTATATCATGGAAAAGGGCGTTATCAGCTACGAAGGAACGGCAAGCGAAATCCGCAAAAACCCGGAGATCGCACATCGCTATCTCGGGGTTGCGGTCAATTGAAGAGGCGTTTTCCTCCAACGACGAGTCCAACCCAAGGAGTCGATGAAATGCGCACATCACGCAGAAGTTTTATGAAGACGGTCTTGGCCGGCGGCGTGCTCGGTCAAGGCCTCAGTCTCACGTTCGCCAAGGACCTGTTCGCCAAACCGACGGGCAAGCCGATTATCATCGGCCACCAATGCGACCTCACCGGCGGCATCTCGTCGTGGGGCTATTGGCTCGACAAGTCGACCAAGGCGGCCTGCGATTATCTCAACGCGACCACGGGTATCGCCGGGCGTCCCGTCCAGTACGTGGTCGAGGACACCGAGACCAATCCGCCCACGGGCGCGCGCAAGTTCCGCTCGCTGGTGCAGCGCAACGAAGCCGATTTCGTCATCGGCTCGGTGCATTCGGGCGTCAACCTTGCGACCGTGCCGATCGCCAAGGAACTGAAAACGGTCTACTGGCCGAACGGTATGGCCGCGGAAATGACCGAATCCAAGGGCAACCGTTACGTCTTCCGCGTCGGCAGCGACACCTATTCGCAGGCCGCCGCGGGAGTTGAATGGGCGATCAAGAACCTGGGCAAGAAATGGAGCTTCGTCTTCGCCGACTACGCCTGGGGCTGGAGCCATTTTAACGAACACAAGGCTTTGCTCGACAAGATGGGCGCGTCGGCCGGCGAGCCGATCGCGGTTCCGGTCGACGCCAAGGACATGCTTCCCTACCTCGCCAAGGTGAGCAAGGACGCCGAACAGCTCTATTCGATCTTCTTCGGCTCGCAGTCGGTCGCTTATTACACGCAGTCGAAGTCGCTCGGGCTCGACAAGAAGATGAATCGCTATTCGGTTCTGTGCACCCACGAATCGATTTCGCCCAAGGACATGGAAGGCGCGTCCGAGGGCATCTATATGCTCGAATACATGCCGCGCATGGCCAAGTACAAAGACACCGCCCATAACCGGAAGATCCGCGAACTGATGAAGGTCGATCCGGTCGACGGCAAGGAAGAAGGCAGCAACCGCATCCTCGCCAGTTCGCACTACTGGGCGACATGGGAATCCGTGTTCTTCATCAAGAAGGCGGTCGAGAAGTCGGGCTGGAAATCGAAAAAGGACACGCCCGATTTCATCCAGGCCCTCGAGGGCATGAAGGTCGAGGAATCCTTCGAACATCCGCAGGGCCCCAAGTATATCCGCAAGGAAGACCACAAGGCGGTCATCGACTTCTACATGAGTCGCGTCGAAAACGGCGAGATTCACGTGAAGCAGAAGATCGCCGCCGCGGACCTCGAGAAACGCTTCCCGTCGCGTCACGACTTCACCAAGGAGTCGTTCTGAAGCGCCATTCCGGGGCGGCGGAAACCGCCGCCCCGGTTTACCGCGGACGTCGGAGGCCGTCATGACCGCCTATCCGGCCTACAAAGTCGCCGCCGCGCACGTCGCGCCGGTGTTCCTCGACACCGACAAGACCGTCGCCAAGGCATGCGCGCTGATCGAGGAAGCGGCGCGCCACGGCGCCCGCTTGATCGCCTTTCCCGAGACTTACGTCCCCGCGTTTCCGCTCTGGTCGGCGCTGCGCGCGCCAATCCATAACCATGACCTGTTCAAGCGCCTGGCGGCGGGGGCCGTTCGCGTGCCGGGACCGGAAATCGCGCGCGTGTCCGCCACCGCCCGCCGCGCCGGGATCGTCGTTTCGCTCGGCATCAACGAAGGCACTGCGGCCAGCGTCGGCTGCATCTGGAATTCGAACCTCTTGATCGGCGCCGACGGCACCGTTCTCAACCATCACCGCAAACTGGTCCCGACATTTTTTGAGAAATTGACTTGGGCAAACGGGGACGGCGCCGGCTTGCGCGTGGTTGAAACCGCGCTTGGGCGGATCGGCATGCTGATTTGCGGCGAAAACACAAATCCCCTTGCCCGCTACACGCTGATGGCCCAGGGCGAACAAGTGCACATTTCGACTTATCCGCCCCTGTGGCCGACCAAGGACCCCGAGACCGGCGGCAACTACAATCTCGAAAATGCGATCCGGATTCGCGCCGGCGCGCATTCCTTTGAAGCCAAATGCTTCAACGTGGTGGCTGCAGGCTACATGGATAAAGCCATGCGCGAGGCGCTCGGTAGTCTCGATAGGGATGCAGGACGCATTTTGGATGCCAGCCCGCGCGGCGTTTCGATGATCTTGGCGCCGACCGGCGAGCCGATCGGTGATGTCCAATGCCAGGACGAGGGCATTCTTTACGCCGACATCGATCTTGCCGCTTGCGTCGAGCCCAAGCAATTTCACGATGTTGTCGGCTATTACAACCGTTTCGATATATTCAAGCTGACGGTCGACCGTTCGGCCAACCGCCCAATTGCGTTCGCGGCCGAAACTACGAGCGAAGTCGTCGAGTCCGCGGCCGTTTCGCCGCGCCAGGACAGCGGTGAACCCGGTCGGGAACCCCGCGTTCTCAAGATCGGAAATTGATGATCGCCCTTGCCCGCCGGATCGATGCGCGTTCGACCGAGGCAATTCCTCCTGCCCGGGAAGTCCGTTGGATTCTGCTTATGATCTTCCTGACATTGATTTTGCCGCCCGCGATCTTCGGTGGGCTAACCTATTACCGCTTTGGGATTTTGGCCCCGTCGTATTTCGTGCCATACGAGGAATTCTGGGCGGCATTGACGGCGGGCAATATTGCAACGCTGTTTACCGCACCGCTTCTCAGCGTAAACATGACGAGCGGCGATATTCTCGCCAACATGTACAGCGTGACATTGGGTCAGTACGGGCTTTCGATTGCCCTTGGCGCCGCCATGGGTCTAGCGCTGGCCAAGCAATTTCAACTACTTAGGGTCTGCTCGACTGGAACACTCGGCGGCACGACCGCCGCCACGGGCTCGGGTTTTTTCGCCACGGTGGCTGCAAGCAGCACCGGCATACTCGGTTGCTGCGGCTCCGGGCTTGCCGGCGGCGTGTTGACGCTGCTCGGGATCAGCGGCAACGTTGCCGGTCAGCTTGCGGGCGCCTCGCTCGTGCTTCAACTCGCCCTTGTCGCCGTTTTTGTCCTCCTTAATCTGCGGTTCGCAGCCCGCCTCAAGGCGCTTCAACCGCACGGCGCGGCCTGAGAAGCTTCCGCCGTTCACCCCACCCCGTGAACGTCACATCACATAAGTTGGTGCCCGCTGCTGGAATCGAACCAGCACTCCCGTTGCCAGGAAACGGATTTTAAGTCCGTTGCGTCTACCGTTCCGCCAAGCGGGCTCCATGACCGGGACCCGGAAGATTAGCGCAAAATGCCCTCGCCGCCAGCGCGGGGGGATTATTTTTCCTCGGCCGGCTCGCCCCCTTGCGCGCGCACGGTGGCTTTGACCGCCTCGGTCGCGGCAGCCACCGCCGCCACGTCGGTTCCACGCACCACCAGGCTGGCACCGAGCTTGCCGTCGCGGAAAAAGGGGTAGCTGCCGATCTCGACCGCCGGGTGCGCCGCCTGGGCCTGGCCAAGCCCGGCCGCCATCTTGCCCTCAGGGACAAAGGCGACCACCGTGCGCGACAGCATCGGGGCACCGCCCTTCAGTTTATGACGGTACCCTTCGAACATCGCCTGCATGATGCGCGGCACGCCCGCGAGCACGATTACGTTGCCGATGCGGAAACCCGGCGCCTTGCTGACCGGGTTGTCGATCAATTCGGCGCCTTCCGGCATCTCGGCCATGCGCAGGCGTTGGGTGTTGACGTCTTCGGGGCGCGCATAGTGGCGACGGAGCCGCGCCTCCGCCTCGGGGTTGCGCACATGGCGCACACCAAATGCCTTCGAAACACAGACCGAGGTGATGTCGTCGTGGGTCGGGCCGATGCCGCCGGTGGTGATGACGTAATCGAACTTGGCGCGACATTCGTTGACGGTGGCGATGATGGTCTCTTCCACGTCGGGAATGACGCGCGCTTCCATCAGCCGCACGCCGATTTCGTTGAGCGATTTAGCGAGATATTGCAGGTTGGCATCTTGAGTGCGACCCGACAGCACTTCGTTGCCGATGATGAGCAGGCAGGCGGTGACGGTCTTCGTTTCGGACATAACCGCGCGATGTTACAGCAAGTCCCGAAGCAAAGACACCAAGGGCGCGTCAGCCGGCGGCATGGGTACGTCGGCGAGCCGCGCGGGCGCGATCCAACGCAGTTCCTGCCCTTCGCGCGCCATTGGCGTGCCTTTCCATACCCGGCACGCGAACACTGGCATCAGCAGGTGAAAATCGTCATAGTCGTGGGACGCGCACGCAATCGCCGCAAGACAGCTTTCGCGCGTATCGACGGACAATTCCTCGGCTAGCTCACGGATCAAGGCAGCCTCCGGCGTTTCGCCCATCCGCACCTTGCCGCCGGGAAATTCCCAAAGCCCGGCCATGTCCTTGCCTTCGGGCCGGCGCGCGATAAGGACGCGCCCGTCCGCGTCCACCAGCGCCGCCGCCGCCACTAAAACCATCGGCTGCGTACCGTGGCGTGCTTCCCAAGCGGCGCGATCAAGGATGAACAACCGGGCCTGATGACAGCCGCACGCCGTTGTGCCTCGTTCCGCGAACCCGGCCTTGGTGAACACCCGCGCTGAGGCCGCGTTGGCAGGCAATACGCGCGCGCGGATTTCCCGTGCGTCCAGAGATTGAAATCCGTGACGAGTAAGGCGATTTACCGTTTCGGTCGCGTACCCTTTGCCCCAATAGGCGCGGCCGAGCCAAAGGGTGATTTCGCCCACGTCGCTGGTGCGGCGCAGTTCGATGAAGCCGATCAGAGCGCCATCGCGCAGCCGCTCGATCCCGAACGCGAAGAGACGCTCCGGGTCGGGACGAAACGAAGCGATCGGTTCCGCCAGTTGCCCGGCGATATCCGGATCATCGCCCAGCTTGGCCAACGCCTCCGTATCTCCCTCGACCAGGGGCCTGAGGCGCACGTTGCGCGCAAGCAGCGAAACACCGGGCATGGGTGCGTGCGCGCAAGCCGAATCAGGAGCGGTAGTCGGCGTTGATGTCGATATAGCCATGGGTGAGGTCGCAGGTCCATACGGTGGCGCGCCCCTGGCCGATGCCAACGTCGGTTTCGATCACGACATCTCGGCCGCGCACGTGTTCGACTACAGGCGCTTCATCGTAGCCGGGAACGACGCTGCCGTCCTTGGCGATTTGCACCCCGCCCATGCGGATGGCGAGCTTGTCGCGATCCGCCCGCTCGCCCGCCTTGCCGATCGCCATCACCACCCGGCCCCAGTTCGCGTCGCCGCCCGCGATCGCGGTCTTGACCAGCGGCGAATTGGCAATGGCGAGCGCGATCCTGCGCGCGGCGCGATCGTCCGCCGCGCCGGTCACAGTGACGGTAATGAACTTGGAGGCACCTTCACCATCACGCACCACCTGCTGGGCGAGATCGACCATGACTTCTTCCAGCTTGGCGCGGAAATCGACGAGCAACGGCTCGGCCGCGTCGGTCGCAGGCGGATGCTTGGTACCGGCGCCGGTCGCAAATACCAACACCGTATCGCTGGTGGACGTGTCGCTGTCGACCGTGATCGAATTGAACGAGCGATCGACCGCGGGCCCAACGATCGCCTGAAGAACCCGCGCGGGAATCGCAGCATCGGTGAAAATGAAGGCGAGCATGGTCGCCATGTCCGGTGCGATCATGCCGGAGCCCTTGGCAATGCCGGCAATGGTGACTGCCTCGCCCCCGATACGCGCGGTTCGCGCCGCGCCCTTGGGGAACGTATCGGTGGTCATGATGGCGCGCGCGGCTTCTTCCCACTTGCCCGCGCCGAGAGATTTGGCAAGCGCAGGCAGCGTGACGACGATCTTATCCGCTGGCAGCGGCTCGCCAATGACACCGGTGGAGGCAACGAACACCTCGCCCGCGCGGCAGCCGAGAACATCGGCCGCGGCCTCGACGGTTTGCTCGACCGCCTTGGTTCCAGCCCAGCCGGTGAAGGCATTGGCGTTGCCGGAGTTGACCACCAAGCCGCGCGCGCCGCCCGGCAACGACCGGCGACACCACTCGACCGGCGCCGAAGCGGTGAGTGAACGGGTCAACGTGCCCGCGACCGAGGTCGTCGGGGCGAGTTCGACTAGCATCAAGTCGGTTCGGCCGCGATAGCGCACGCCGCACGATCCGGTCGCGACGCGCACGCCCGCGACAGCCGGAATTTCGGGAAAGCGTTCGGGGGCGAGCGGCGAAACCTTGGGCGGCATGGCGGGTCTTTGGGGCAAGTCGCAGAGGCGTGAATCGATGACGCCGGCGAAGCGGCGAACGGCGCTTTGTATGGCCTTCTGTCGGTCAAGAAAAGCCCCCGAAAGCCGACCCGGATTGGGAGAGCCCCGCATTGACAGGGGGGGAACGGGACTCTATCTCTTCCCCGCCCCTGTTTCTCCGCCAAAAGTCCCGTTCTTCCCCCGGACACAGCATGTTCGACGTCCTTGCCCGCAAGCTGTTTGGCTCCGCCAATCAGCGATTTCTGAACCGCCTGCACAGGGATGTAGAGCGTATCAACGCGCTCGAGCCCGAATTGGAGCGGCTCTCCGATGACGCACTCAAGGCCCGCACCCCTTGGCTCAAGGAGCGACTCGCGGCCGGCGAGGACCTGGACGATTTGCTCCACGACGCCTTCGCCACTGTGCGCGAAGCCGCCAAGCGTACCCTCGGCCAGCGTCATTTCGACGTCCAGCTGCTCGGCGGTATGGTGCTGCACCGGGGCATGATCAGCGAGATGAAAACCGGCGAAGGCAAGACCCTGGTCGCAACTCTGCCGGTCTATCTCAACGCGCTCGCCGGCGCGGGCGTCCACGTGGTCACCGTCAACGACTACCTCGCACGCCGCGACTCCGAATGGATGGGGCGGATCTACAACTTCCTCGACTTAAGTGTCGGCTGCATCGTGCACGGCCTCGACGACGACGAGCGCCGCGCCCAATACGCCTGCGACGTGACCTATGGCACCAACAACGAATTCGGCTTCGATTATCTGCGCGACAACATGAAATATGCGCTCGCCGACATGGTGCAGCGCCCGTTCTATTACGCCATCGTCGACGAAGTCGATTCGATTTTGATCGATGAAGCGCGCACGCCCCTGATCATCTCCGGTCCGACCGAGGACAATTCCGAGCTTTATATCGCGGTCAATCGGCTGATCCCCTCCCTCGGCAAAAGCGATTACGAAAAAGATGAAAAAGCTCGCGCCGTCACCTTGACCGAAGCCGGCAACGAAACTATCGAGCGGCTGTTGCGCGACAACGGCCTGCTTGGCGGCGGGGGCAGCCTTTACGATGTCGCCAACGTCTCCCTCGTCCACCACGTTAATCAGGCGTTGCGCGCGCACAAGCTGTTCCAGCGCGACGTCGATTACATCGTCAAGAACGACAAGGTAGTGATCATTGACGAGTTCACTGGCCGCATGATGGAAGGCCGGCGCTATTCAGAAGGCCTGCACCAGGCGCTTGAAGCCAAGGAAGGCGTGACCATCGAAAACGAGAATCAGACGTTGGCATCGATTACCTTCCAGAATTATTTCCGGCTTTATCCCAAGCTCGCCGGCATGACCGGCACCGCCATGACCGAGGCGGGCGAATTCTCGGAAATCTACAAGCTCGAAGTCATCGAAATCCCGACCAATGTCCAGTGCGTGCGCCAGGACCACGACGACGAGGTCTACCGCACCGCCGACGAAAAATACAATGCGATCATCGCCTTGATCGAGGATTGTCGCGCGCGCAAGCAGCCGGCGCTGGTCGGCACCGTCAGCATCGAAAAATCCGAACACCTCTCCCAGTTGCTCAAGAAACGCAACATCCCGCACCAAGTGCTGAACGCCCGCTACCATGAGCAGGAAGCCTACATCGTTGCTCAAGCCGGCGTGCCGGGTACGGTCACCATCGCCACCAATATGGCTGGCCGTGGCACCGACATCCAACTCGGCGGCAACGTCGACATGCGACTCAAGCAGGAATTGGCCGATATCGCCGACGAGGCCAAGCGCGCGACCCGCGCCGATGTCATCCGCGCCGAGGTCGCCGGTGCCAAGCGGACCGCGATCGAGGCCGGCGGTCTTTACATCATCGGTACCGAGCGCCACGAAAGCCGGCGCATCGACAATCAGCTTCGCGGCCGATCGGGTCGCCAGGGCGACCCCGGTGCGTCCAAGTTTTTCCTCTCGCTCCAGGACGATCTGATGCGCATCTTCGGTTCGGAGCGGATCGACGGCATGCTGCGCACCTTGGGACTCAAGGAAGGCGAGGCCATCGTCCATCCCTGGGTCAACAAGGCTCTGGAAAAGGCGCAGCAGAAGGTCGAGGCGCGCAACTTCGAAATCCGCAAGAACTTGCTGCGCTACGACGACGTGATGAACGACCAGCGCAAAGTGGTCTACGAGCAGCGCAAGGAATTGATGTCGGTCGACGACGTGTCCGACGACCTGCGCGACATGCGCCGCCAAGTGGTCGACGACCTGGTCGGCAAGTACATCCCCGAGGGCGCCTATCCCGAGCAATGGGCGGTAGATTCACTCCACGAGGAAGTGCTGCGTGTGTTCGGCCTCGACTTGCCGATCGCCGACTGGGCCAAGGAGGAAGGAATCGCCGATGCCGAAATCAAAGGCCGGATCGGCGCCGCCGCCGACCGGCGTCTTGCCGAGAAAGCGGCCAATTTCGGGCCCGATTTGACCCGCCGCGTCGAGAAAAGTTTGCTCATGCAGGTGCTCGACCAGGTGTGGAAGGAGCATCTGCTGACCCTCGACCACCTACGCCAGGGCATCGGGCTCCGCGCTTATGGTCAGCGCGACCCGCTTAACGAATACAAGACCGAGGCGTTTGCCCTGTTCGAGCAGATGCTCGACCGGTTGCGCGAGCGCGTCACCACCATCCTCGCCCACGTCGAATTGCGGATGGAGGACCCCGCTCAGCCTTTGCAGCCGGGACCGCCCAAGGGCGCGATGGAAACGCGCTCGGATCCGGCATTCGCCCGGGACCCGCGACCCGCGTTCGACGCCAACGATCCGGCCACCTGGGGACGGGTGCCGCGCAATGCACCCTGCCCGTGCGGCTCGGGGCGCAAGTACAAGCACTGCCACGGCAAGGCAGCGTGAGTGCGTTGATCTAAGGATTTTCCCGGCGGAATTCGTGCGCAATACGCGCGAGATATTCGCCGTAGGCGCTGTTCGCGAGCCGCTCCGCGCGCCGCTCGAAATCGGCCACGGTGATGTATCCGAGCCGAAGCGCGATTTCCTCGAGGCAGGCGATCTTGAGTCCCTGGCGCTGCTCGACCGTGGCGACGAACTGGGCCGCCTGCACCAGCGATTCCGGCGTGCCGGTGTCGAGCCAGGCGAAACCGCGGCCGAGCTTTTCGACGCGCAGCGCTCCATCGTTCAGGTAGGCGCGATTGACGTCGGTGATCTCAAGCTCGCCGCGCGCCGATGGACGCAAGTTGGCCGCGATGTCGAGAACGCGATTGTCGTAGAAATAAAGACCCGTTACCGCCCAATTGGATGTCGGTTGCGGAGGCTTTTCGACTATCGCTGCGGGACGCTCCCGCGCATCGAACTCGACCACGCCATAGCGTTCCGGATCACGCACCCAATAAGCAAAGACAGTGGCGCCATCGGGTTGCGCCGCCGCCTTGCGCAGCAAATCAGGAAAGCCGTGACCGAAGAAGATATTGTCGCCGAGCACCAGGGCGCAACGGTCGCGGCCGACGAACGACCGGCCGATTACGAACGCTTCCGCCAGGCCGTTGGGTTTCGGCTGTTCCGCATAAGAGATCCGGAGCCCAAAGTCGTCGCCGCCACCGAGCAGGGATTCGAACTGCGCCCGCGCCGCGGGTGTCGTGATCACCAGAATGTCGCGGATGCCGGCGAACATCAGCGTCGAGACCGGGTAATAGACCATCGGCTTGTCGTAGACCGGCAATAGCTGCTTGTTGACCGCGCGGGTCATGGGATGCAGTCGCGTGCCGCTGCCGCCCGCCAGAACGATGCCCTTCATCACCTCCCTCCCCGCGACGCGCGCTCGAGGCCAAGCCGCTCGCCGCCGTAACGTCGATCGAGAAGCGGCGCCCACCACGATTCGTTTTCCAAATACCACCGAACCGTGCGTTCCAGTCCTTGCTCGAACGCTGTTTGCGGACGCCAGCCGAGTTCGTCCCGGACGCGCGTGAAGTCGATGGCGTAGCGGAAATCGTGCCCCGGCCGATCCTCGACGAACGCAATCAGGCGCTCGTGCGGCGCGCCCTCTGGTCTGATGCCATCAAGAATGCGGCAAATCGCGCGCACCACGTCGAGATTGCGCTTTTCCGTGCCGCCGCCAACGAGATAAGTGCCACCCACCCGCCCGCGCGTCAAAATCGCCAGTAACGCTTCGGCATGATCCTCGACGAAAAGCCAATCGCGCACATTTTCTCCCCGCCCGTAGACCGGTAAGGGCCGCCCCCGAATCGCATTGATAATCGTCAGCGGGATCAATTTCTCCGGAAATTGATAGGGCCCGTAATTGTTCGAGCAATTGCTGAGCACGACCGGTAGCCCGTAGGTGTAGCCCCAAGCCAGTGCTAGGTGGTCGGACGCTGCCTTGCTCGCCGAATAGGGCGAACGCGGCCGGTATGGTGTGGTGTCATCGAAGGGTTGGTCATCGGCATCGAGCGACCCGAATACTTCGTCGGTCGAAACGTGATGAAAACGAAAAACATCGCGCGTCGGCATGGGCAACTCGCGGTAATAGTCGAGCGCCGCCTCCAGCAAGCGATAAGTTCCCACCACGTTGGTTTCGATGAAAGGCGCGGGACCATCGATCGAACGATCGACGTGGGATTCGGCCGCCAGATGAAGGATCGCGTCCGGCCGATGTTTGGCCAAAATGGCGCGCACTGTGCGGCCGTCGACGATATCTGCGCGTTCGAACGCGTAGCGGCGATCGCCCTCGACATCGGCCACATTGGATGGATTGGCGGCGTAAGTCAGTTTATCGAGGTTGACGACACTGTCGCCGCTTTCGCGGACGATGCGCCGCACCACCGCCGAGCCGATGAAGCCGCAGCCGCCGGTCACAAGAATCTTCATCGTTCTCCTCAGTCGAACACCGGACCGAGATCGGCGAGCCGGGGCAAGCGCGCGTCCTTGTCGGAAACGATCGCCTCGGCAACGGACACCGGCCAAGCAATCCCCAGCGCGGGATCGTGCCAGAGCACTCCCCCGTACAATTCCGGCGCATAGGGCGCGGACATCTTATAGACGATCTCCGTATCCGGTTCGAGGGTGCAGAACCCGTGAGCGAAACCGGCCGGAATAAACAGCTGGCGGCAATCGCCGCCCTGCAGTTCGCACGTCACATGCCTACCAAAGGTCGGCGACGAACGACGCAGATCGACCGCCACGTCGAACAACCGCCCCCGGGGGACATGAATTAGCTTCGCCTGGCCGCGGGGTGGTGCTTGAAAATGGAGTCCGCGCACCGTGCCCACCCGCCGGCTGACGGACCAGGCATCCATAACGAAATCCGTGTCGATTCCGATCGCGTAAAACTTCGCCGTGTCATAAGTTTCCGCGAAAGCGCCGCGTGAGTCATCGAAGCGTTCGAATTCAACGGTCCAAACATCGGGAATGGCGGTGGCAATGACACGCATCGAACGCCTTACGCCTCCGCCAATAGGCGCCGAATACCCTCGTCGAGCGGAATTTTCGGCTGCCAGCCGGGCACCGGCGGGCCTTGCCACGGTGCCGTCAGGGTATGCGCGGGTGCCGGCCACGCCCCCTTCTTGATCGGCACCGGCTTGCCCGCGCTTCGTTCGAACGCCGCCAGGACTTCGCGCAACGTACATCGTCGCTCGGGCGCCACGGCGAAACGGCGTCCAGCAACTTGGTCGGGATTCTCGATCAACAAGCGGGCGGCGACCATGAAAGCCTCGATCACATCATCCACATGCACGAGATCGAGCGCTGGATCGTCGCTGGGAATCGGCATCGCCTCGCCCGAACGCAACGCCGCCAAGACCGCCGGGATCAGGCGACGGCGCCAATCGCCGCCGCCGTAAACGTCGTACAGCACCAGGGTCGCGGCAGAAAAACCGTGCACGGCGACGTAATAGGAGAGCATGTCCTCAAACGCTTGCTTGGTCGCAGCATACAGATTGAGCGGCCGATAAGCGGAACCGTCCATGTGCTGAAAATACGTGGCGGCGTGC
>VGZQ01000062.1 GCA_016872535.1 Rhodospirillales bacterium
GTGTAGTGCTTGCCGTAGTGTTCGAGGGCGCGCGCCCGCACCCGCGCCAGATCGCGGTGCGGCGCGCCGAAGCGGCGGATGTCGACCGGCCACAAATCCATCGGCGGCTCGCCCGCGACGATCCATTCGGCCAGCGCCTTGCCCGCGCCGCCGCCGGAGACGATGCCGAAGGCGTTGAACCCGGCGCCGAGGAAGAAGCCCGGCACTTCGGGCGACTCGCCCAGCAGGCAGTTGCCGTCGGGCGTGAACGAGTCGGGCCCGTGGATCATGGTGCGGATGCCCGCGGTCTCCAGCGCCGGCACGCGCGCCAGCGCCGCTTCCATCAGCGGCTGGAAATGGTCCCAGTCGGCGTCGAACAGGGAAAACTGGAAATCCTTGGGCGCTTCGTCTACCAGCCACGGCTTGGGATTGCGCTCGAACCCGCCGACCGCGAGGCCGCCGACGTCTTCCTTGTAATACAAGAGATGATCGGGATCGCGCATCACCGGCAGCTCGCGCGGCAAGCCCGGTATTTTTTCGGTGATGAAGTACTGATGCTTGACCGGCGCGAGCGGCACGTTGACCCCGATCAGCGCGCCGAGGTCCCGCGCCCACAGCCCGGCGCAGTTGACGGCGACCTCGCAGGCGATCGTCCCTTGCGCGGTTTCCACGGCCGCGACGCGCCCTTGGGCGAGCCGGATGCCGGTCGCCGGGCAGTCCTCGATAATGCGCGCGCCCGCCTGGCGCGCGCCCTTGGCCAGCGCCATGGTCACGTCGGACGGATTGACTTGGCCGTCGCTCGGCCCGTAGACGGCGCCCAGCACGTCGGCGACGGAGAGCCCCGGCCAAAGTTTCAAAATTTCGTCGCGGCCGATCACGTGCATCTCCAGGCCGAAGCTGCGCGCGGTGGTGGCAAGCCGCTTGATCTCGATCATCCGTTCCGGCGTGCAGGCGAGCCGCAGGCTGCCCGCCATCCGCCAGCCGGTCGCCTGACCGGTCTCGGATTCGAGGCGACTATACAGCGCGGCGCTGTCGGTCAGCATGCGCGTGATGTTGGCGTTTGAGCGCAACTGGCCGATCAAGCCGGCGGCGTGGAAGGTGGAACCGCAGGTGAGCTTGCCGCGTTCGACCAAAACCGTATCGCGCCAGCCGAGCCGGGCGAGATGATAGGCGACCGAGCAGCCGACGATGCCGCCGCCGATGACGACCGCGCGCGCCTGGGTGGGAAAGGTCACGGGCCGATCAACGCCGCTGCGCCATGGTCGGCAATACCAGGCGTTCGAGCCAGTTGCGCACTTCGATCGTGCGCACGTCGACACTGGTTACGTCCGCATCGATACCGAGCAGCCAGGCCAAGTCCTTGCGCGTCGGGTCCTGATGGAGCGTTTCGAGCAAGCGCACGTAATCCTCCGCCGCCGCGCGGTCCTTGAAGAATCCGCGCTTGATCAATTTTTCGATCCGACACCAGGTCAGGCGGGCCATTTCCCGCAAATCGTACTCGGGATGGTACTGGAGGCCCCAGAAGATTCCGCCCTGGTGCACGACCGAAACCGCCTGAACGTGGGAATGAGAATTGGAGGCGAGCATCACCGCCCCCGGCGGCAGATGGGTGATTTCGTCGTCGTGGCTGATGAACGCGTCGAACACCGAGGGCTTGCCGGCATACAGCGGATGGCCGCGGCCCTCGGGCGTGAGCGCGATCTTGCGGGCGATGCCCATTTCGCGCCCGCGCGGGCTCGCGCGCACGATGCCGCCCGCCGCCGCCACCGCGATCTGCGCCGCCCAGCAGCTGCCGAAGCCCGGCACCTGCGCCGCGAAGCCGGCGCGCGCGAGGTCGATCTGGGAGCGTACCTCCGGCTTGTCCTCGTAGACCGTCAGGCTGCAGCCGGTCCAGGCGATGCCGTCGTAATCGGCGAGCGCGGTTCCCGCCGGCAGGGCCGCGCCCGGATCGCTCGGGTTGAGAATGTCGCAGCGCGCCGACGGCAGGATGCGCTTCAGCATCGCCACGTAGAGATCGCCCGCGACGCCGGCGCCGCCCGCGCGCAGTTCCTCGCGCGCGGCCTTGGTGTAGCCGTCGATCACGAGAATGCGGGGGGAAATCGGCATGAAGAGTCTCCGGTCGAATCAGTTGGCGGCGGCCGAATGCTGGCCGCTATCACTTGTTGGCCGCGAGGATTCGCTCGCGGCCAGCCGATCGATGGTCGCCGGCAGATCGCGGTAGCTTTCGCAGATGGCGTCGGCGCTGGTCTTGGCGCGATCGGCGTCGCGGGTGGCGACGAACAGCACCGCCTTCATGCCGAGCGCCTGCGGTCCCTTGACATCGTTATGGTCGCGGTCGCCGACATGAACCATCTCCTCGAGCGCGACGCCCATCTGGCGCGCCGCCGCCTCGAACATGGAACGGTGCGGCTTGGAATGGCCGACCTCGTCGGAAAAGGCGAAGCCGGTGAAATATTCGCGGAGGCCATGCAGCTCCAGGAGCTTGCGCAGATTGGCCCCCGGCGTGACGATGGCGTCGGATACGATCGCCAGACGGTAGCGGCGGGAGAGTTCGGCGAGCGCGTCCTTAACGCCCGGAATGGCGTCGGGGGGGATGTCGATTTCCATCCGGCCGAGAGCATTCACCAGGGCGGCGAAATCGGCGTCCGGCAGCGTGCGCCCCAAGCCCTTGAGCGCGACCTGGATCCGTTCGCCGATCAGCCAGGTGATCGAATGCTCGCGCCAGACCTTGTTGAAGGCGGCGTCGGCCACGTCGAAGGCGAGATCGACCGTGGCGCGCGCGATCGGCGCGTGGCGGTTGAGGGCCTCCCACAACAGCTGGCGGCGATGGTCGCGCTTGGTGGGCAGACCGCGCTCTTTCCGCTTGGGCTCGTCGGAATCGTCGTGGACGATCGTGTCCCACAAATCGAACGTGATCGCCTTGATGCGCGGCACCGGAGCCCTCCCTGGCGCGGACGACGGAACCCGGCCGCGGATACCGGCCGGGATGTCCGATTATGTGGACTTTTGTGGCATTTTGTCCACCCCCATCGGCTGCCGCGCGGCGGGGCTCAGCGGATGGGTTTTAGCGTACCGGGGGCTTGGCCGGCGGCGGGGTTTCCTCGAGCGGTTGGTAGCGCTGCCCGTCGAACGGATCGGGGCGGTCGTAGCAGGTGACGCCGCCGAGCGCGCGGTAGCAGTAGACCCTGGGCGCCGCCGACTGCAGCTCGTCCTCCTCGCAATAGGTCTGGCCCTTCTCGCGACGGATGGTGGAGCAATTCTTGCCGCTGAAGAACGAAACGATGTGATCGGTGAACGGCTTTTGGGTGGCGATGGTGGCGGCGCCCTCGAGTTGCGCGGCGCCGGGCACCAACCCGGCCCCGACGCACCCCGCCAGCAACGGGACCGCGAGAACAAGGATGATTACGGCCAAACGCAAGCCAAACGATGGGCGCACGATCTCCGGCCTCCTGCGAACGGCCACTCCCGGGCACACCCGCCAATAGAATACCCGCACGGTTAACAACAGGTTAACGACCGATTGAACCGCCACGCCCTTTGGGCTTCAATCGGCTCCAACGACACGGAAGTCACCGAGGAGACCCGCCATGGCCGCGCAACCGCCGCTTTGCGATTTCGGATGGAAGGCGAAGGATTTCCGCCTCAAGGGCATCGACGGCAAGACCTATACGCTGGCCGAGGCGCGCGGGCCCAAGGGCCTGCTGGTCATGTTCATCTGCAACCACTGCCCTTACGTGCGCGCCATCGTCGACCGGCTGGTCCGCGACGCGCGCGATTTGCAGAAAATCGGCGTCGGCGTCATCGCCATTATGGCCAACGACACGGTCGCCTATCCGGACGATTCATTCGACAACATGAAAAAGTTCGCCGCGCAGAACGGTTTCACCTTCCCCTACGTCATCGACGAAACCCAGGAGGTGGCGCGCGCCTGGAACGCGGTCTGCACCCCCGATTTCTTCGGCTTTAACGCCAATTTGGAACTGCAATATCGCGGGCGGCTTGACGCCTCGCGCAAGGACCCGGCGCCCGCGAATGCCAAACGCGAACTCTACGAAGCCATGGTCCAAATCGCCGACACCGGCCAGGGCCCCCGCGACCAGAACGCGAGCATGGGCTGCTCGATTAAATGGAAATCCGCCGCCTGAGGGCGATTACGGCCCGATCCCGCCGCCCAAGGCCTTGTAAAGCCCGACCACGGCGTTGAGGCGCGCGAGCCGAACCTGGACCGCGCCGTCCTCGGCCTGCAGCAGGGTGCGCTGCGCTTCCAGCACCGCGAGATAATCGACCGCCCCTTCCTTGTAGCGCACGTCGGCGAGCCGCCGCGCCTCGCGCGCGGCCAGCACCGCAACCGCCTGCGACGCCTCCTGCTCGGCCAGCAAGCGCACGCCCGCGAGCCCGTCCTCCACGTCGCGCAGCGCCGCCAGGATCGAGCCGCGATAGGCCTCGGTCAGCTCCAGCTTTTTCGCTTCCGTCAGGCGCACGTTGCCGCGCAGCTTGTCGTTGTCGAAGATCGTCACCGCCAGCGCCCCGCCGACGTTCCAGAAGATGCTGGTCGGCTCCAGCAGCTGCGACAGATGCGCGCTCGAATAACCGCGCTCGGCGGTCAGCGTCACTGACGGGAAAATCTGCGCCCGCGCGACGCCGATGTTGGCGTTGGCGGCGCGCAGATTGGCTTCGGCCCGGCCGATGTCGGGCCGGCGCAGCAGCAGCGTCGACGGCAGGCCGGGCACCACGCGCGGGATCGAAATGTCGTCGAGGGTCACGCGCGGGGCATCGAGCGCGGACGGGGCGAGGCCGATCAGGATGGCGAGCCCGTCGAGCGCCTGGCGGCGCTGCAATTCGAGCGCCGGCACCTGCGATTCGATCAGCGCGACGTTGCTCCTCTGCTGCGCCGCCTCGAGCGCCGAGGTCTTGCCGAAGATTTCCTGTTTTTCCGCGTAATCGAGGGTCTCGCGCGCGATCGCCAGGTTGCGCTTGGCGGTCTCGACCCGCTCGGCCAGCGCCACCGCCTGGAACCAGGCGTTGGCCACGCCCGCGACCAGGGTGTGGGCGACCGTGTCGCGGTCGAATTCGCTCGCGCGGAGCGTCTCCTCGGCCGCCGCGACCGTGGCGCGGGTCTTGCCCCAGAAATCGACCTCGTAACTGGCGCTCAAGGACCCTTCGTAGCTGTGGACCGCGCGCCGCCCACGGCTCGACGAGGTCGAGGTGGCGGACGTGGTGGTGGACGACGTCGAGCGCCGCAGCACTTGTTCCTGGGCGCTGGCGCCGACCGTCGGCAACAGCGGCGCGCCGGCGATGGCGAGCTGCGCCTCGGCCTGGCGGATGCGGGCGACGGCGGCCTTGAGATCGTGGTTGTTGGCGAGCGCGGTTTCGACCGCCCGATCGAGTTCGGGCAAACCGAAGCTTTTCCACCAGGCGGACGGACGGCCGAGTGTTTCCGGTTCCTCGGTGCGCGCCTCGGCGTTGCCCCACCAGGCGGGGAGGCCAATCTCCGGCAACTGGAAATCGGGCGTCAGCGAACAGGCCCCCAGTAGCGGCAGCAGTAAAAGAGTGTGGCGTGCGCCGCCCATCGCCCTACTCCGCCGCCAGCGCCACGACCGGATCGAGGTTGGCCGCCTTGCGCGCCGGCATGAAGCCGAACACCAGGCCGGTCGCGAACGCGCAGCCGAACGCCAGCACCACCGGCGCGAGCGACAGCACGATCGGCCGGCCGAAATATTCGGCGGTCATGGCGGTGGCGAGCCCGCCCAGCACGCCGAGAACGCCGCCGACCGCGCACACCACCAGCGCCTCGACCAGGAATTGCAGCATGATGTTCCAGGCGCGCGCGCCGGTCGCCATGCGGATGCCGATCTCGCGCGTGCGCTCGGTCACGCTCACCAGCATGATGTTCATCACCCCGATGCCGCCGACCAGGAGCGAGATCGCGGCGATCGAGCCGAGCAGGATGGTGAGCGTGGTCTGGGTCTCGGACGCGGTCTCCAGGATCGCCGCCATGTTGCGGATTTGGAAATCGACGATGCGGTGGCGGGCGAGCAGCAGGGCGTGGATTCGTTCCTGGGTCTCCTCCATCGCCTTGACGTCCTCGACCTGGACGACGATCGCGCGCAAATGGCGAATGCCGAACAGGCGCAGGCTGCCGGTGGTGAGCGGCACGAACACCACGTCGTCCATGTCGCTGCCGAACGGCGTCGCCCCCTTCGGCGCCATCACGCCCATCACCTGGAACGGGATGTTGTTGATCAGGACGTAGCGCCCGACCGGATCGACGCCAAGGGGGAACAGGTTGTTGACCACGGTGCGGCCGAGCGTGGCGACGGGCACGTAGCTTTTCACCTCGTCGGCGCCGAAGAAGACGCCGCTCGCCATCGGCCAATCGCGCGCGATCGGGTATTTCTCCGAGGTCGCGGTCGCCGAGGTCAGGTAATCGACGTTGCCGTAGCGGACCGTGACCCCGCCGCCGATTTCGGGCACCGCCACGCGCACGTTGTCGATCCGGGCGATTTCCTGGGCGTCGTCGACGGTCAGCGTCGCGATCACGCCGCCGCCCATGCGCACGTTGGGCGCGCCGGGACGCACCAGCAAGAGATTGGTGCCGAGCGCCTGGATGCGCGTCAACACCTCGCGCTTGGCGCCGTCGCCGATCGCCAGCATCGCCACCACCGAACCGACGCCGATGACGATGCCGAGCAGCGTCAACAGCGAGCGGAACAGGTTGGCGCGCAGCGAACGCAGCGCCATCTTGACCGCCTCGCCCGCGTCGGCGAGCGCGCCGGTGGTGCGCGCCGGCAGGGCGGGAAACGATGTATCGGGTGCCGACGACAGCGGCGCACTCTCGGCTCCGGTGTCCGACACGATCCGGCCGTCGGCGAAGGTGACGACGCGCCCGGCCTCGGCGGCGACCTTGGGATCGTGGGTAATGAGGATCACCGTGTGCCCTTCGCCGTGGAGGCGGCGGAGGATCGCCAGCACCTCGCGTCCGCTCGCGCTGTCGAGCGCGCCGGTCGGCTCGTCGGCGAGAATCACCGCGCCGCCGTTCATCAAGGCGCGCGCGACCGAGACCCGCTGCTGCTCGCCGCCCGAAAGCTGGCTCGGCCGGTGGTGGAGGCGTTCGCCGAGCCCGAGCCGCGCGAGCAGCGCGCGGGCGCGGTCGACGCGATCGGCCTTGCGCATGCCGGCGTAGATGGCCGGCACCTCGACGTTTTCCTCGGCCGACGCGCCGGCAAGCAGGTTGTACTGCTGGAAGATGAAGCCGAAGGCGTCGCGCCGGAGCAGCGAACGCTCGTCGCGATCGAGCGCGCCCACGTCGCGCCCCGCGAACCGATAACGGCCCGTGCTCGGCCGGTCGAGGCAGCCGATCAGATTCATCAGCGTCGTCTTGCCCGACCCCGAGGCGCCCATGATCGCCACGAACTCGCCGCGCCGGATGACCAGATCGACGCCGTGCAGCACCTCGACCGCGAGCGCGCCGCGCCGGTAAGTCTTGGAGACGCCCTCGAGCACGATCAGCGGCTCGCCCGCCCGGACGGCCGCGAGCGGCGTGGAGGACTCCGGGGGCGCGAATTGCAGGTTCATGGCGCGAGACCGCCTACAGCCGCGGGCGAACCATCGGCGCGCCCGGCGACGACGCCTTGGCCGCGCCGCCTTTTGCGCCGTCGGCCGATCGCGTTCCGATCACCACCTCTTCGCCGGCCGCGAGGCCGGAAACGATCTGCGCCTGCACGCGATTCCGAACGCCGACCACGACCCGCCTCGGCTCCGGCTTGCCGTTCTTCATCACCAACAGGATCGCCGCGTTCTTGTCGCCGGACTCGGGCTGAGCGGCGTCGGATTTCGTGCGCGTTCCCTTGGCCGCGCCGGGAGCACGCCCGTCCGCCGCGCCCGCCGCCAGCGCCGCGATCGGCACCAAGACCGCGTTCTTGACCGAATCGTGGACGAAGAACACCTGCGCCGACATCTGGATGCCGAGGCTGCCGTCCGGGTTGGGCACGTCGAAAAGGGCATTGTAGAGCACCACGTTGTTGATCACCTCGGGCGTCGGCATGACCTGGCGGAGATTCCCGGTCCAACGGCGGTCGGGCTGGCCCAAGGTGGTGAAGTAGACGTCCTGGCCGACGCGGAGCTTGTTGACGTCGGCCTCCGACACCTGGGTCCAGACCGTCATGGTCGAAAGATCGGCGATGCGCACGATCACCGGCGCAAGTTGAGTCGCGTTCAGGGTCTGGCCCTGGCGCGCGGGCTGGCTGACCACGGTGCCGGCCATCGGCGCGTAGATGCGGGTATAGCCCAGGTTGGCCTCGCCGGCGCGCAGATCGGATTCGACCTTCTCGATCTGCGCGCGCAACGACGCGATCTGAGCCTGGGTGGTCTTCCATGCGGTCTCGGCGGTCTGAAAGGCTTCCTCGCTGGTGGCGCCCGCCCGCCGCATGCGAGTCTGCCGGTCGTACTGTTCTTTCGCGAGCGCGGCCTGGGCCTGGCGTTCGGTCAGCTGCGCGCGCAAAGACTGCAGCTGCGCCCGGTCGGCATCGACCCGCGCCGCGTAGATGGTCGGATCGATCTCGGCCAGCAACTGCCCCTGCGTCACGGTGTCGCCGATCTCGACGTGGATCTTGCGCAGCTGACCCGAGACCTGGGTCCCGACGTCGACGAAGTCGCGCGGCTGGAAGGTGCCGAGCGCGGTGGTGGTGTCTTCCAAGTCGCCGACCTGGGCGCGGGCCGTGATCCACGCCTGCCCGCCCGGGCCCTCGCCCGCGCGCAGCGCGAGCCACAGGCCGAGCGCGAGCACGACGAGCCCGAGAGCGGCGGCGGCCAAGCGGGTTTTTGAGCCAAGTGCGGCGAGCATGGGATGGTGTCGCGAAACAGTGAGAACTCAAAATTGGGACAGGACTCTGTATTCGTCGAGCCCCAACGTGTAACATATCGTATCGCGTCGCCCGCGATTGCCAGGACCGTCCGGGGCGCTTATTCTGGCGCGCGCCCGATTCGCCAATAATCCTTGGAAAACAACGCCGTGGCCGACAATCCCCCCGATCCCCTGTTGAAGGAAATCGACGACGAGTTGCGCGACGAGCGACTCGCCAAGCTGTGGCGGCGCTACGGCAACTGGCTGATCGGCGCCGCGCTCGCCGTCGTCGCCGCCGCCGGCGGCTACCAGGGCTGGAAGAGCTACCAGGCCTCCCAGCGCGAGCAGGCGTCCGTCCGCTACGCCGCCGCCGTGCGCATGGCCGCCGAGGCCAACGCCGCAGGCGCGGAAAAGGCCTTCGCCGAAATTGCCGCCTCGGCGCCTTCGGGCTACGCCATGCTGGCGCGGTTCCGCGAGGCCCAGCTTGCCGCCAAACAGGGCGACGCCGCGCGCGCGGCGGATCTCTATCGACGCCTCGGCGCCGACGGGTCGCTCGATCAGGCCTACCGCGACCTCGCCCAACTACTCGCCGCTTATGCCGTCGCCGACCGCGCCGAGCCCAAGGCGCTTCGCCAGGAGATCGTCAAGCTTGCCGCCGCGGACAGTCCGTGGCGCTACCTCGCCCGCGAGCTTTCCGCACTGCTCAGCCTGCGCGCCGGGGATCGCGACATCGCGCGCGACGAGTTGCGCCGCCTCGCCGACGATCCCGACGCTCCCGCCACCATCAAGGCCCGCGCCCACGACGTCGCCGCCCAAATCGACAAGACGCTCGGCAAGGCGCCCGGTTGACATGAGGACGATCGTCGCCATGCGCCACAGCCCCTTCGCGTTTTCCGCCCTCGCCCTGTTGTCGCTCGCGGCGCTCGCCGGCTGCGACTGGTTCGGCGACAAGAAGGAGCGCCTGGAAGGCGAGCGCATCTCGGTGCTGTTGCACCAGCGCGTCCTCAAGGCCGATGTCGAAGAAGGCAAGGCCGAAATCCTGTTGCCCGAGCCGACGCCCAATTCCGACTGGCCCCAGGCCGGCGGCTATGCCAACAACGCCATGCACCACATCCTGGTCGGCGAAAACCTGAGCCGCGCCTGGACCTCGAACGCGGGCAAGGGCAAGACCGACTATCAGCGCATCTCCGCCCCGCCCATCGTCGCCGACGGGCGCGTCTACGCGATGGACTCCAACTCCCGCGTCAGTGCCTTCGACGCCAAGACCGGACGCCAGCTCTGGCGCACCGACCTGACCGAGAAGGGCGAGGACGAAGGCCACGTGCCGGGCGGGCTTGCCTTCGCCCAAGGCCGCGTGTTCGCCACCACCGGCTTCGCCCAGGCCGTCGCCCTCGACGCCGCGACCGGCAAGGAAATCTGGCGCCAGCCTCTCCCGGCGCCGATGCGCGCCCCGCCGACCGCGCGCGGCGGCACCGTCTACGTCGTCACCGTCGACAACCATGTGTTCGCCCTCGACGCCGAGGACGGCAAGCAGCTCTGGACCTATGCCGGCATTACCGAGAGCGCGGCTATCCTCGGCGGCGCCGCGCCCGCGGTCGACGGCGGCGTGGTGGTGGTGCCGTTCTCCTCGGGCGAGGTGGTGGCGCTGCGCACCGACACCGGCCGCCTGTTGTGGTCCGATTCGCTCGCCACCGCCCGGCGCACCGATCAGGTTTCGACGCTCTCGCATGTGCGCGGCCGGCCGGTGATCGACCGCGGCCGGGTGTTCGCGCTCAGCCACGGCGGCGTCATGGTCTCGATCGACCTGCGCACCGGCCGGCGCATCTGGGAACGCCAGATCGGCGGGCTCGAAACCCCGTGGGTGGCTGGCGATTACCTGTTCGTCGTCACCTCCGATTCCGAGATCGCGTGCATCAGCCGCGTCGACGGCCGCATCCTTTGGGTCCAGCCGTTGCCGCGCTGGGGCAACGAGGCGAAGAAGAAGAATCCCATCACCTGGACCGGCCCGGTGCTGGCGAGCGATCGCCTGATCCTCGCCGGCTCGCACGGCCAGGCGCTGACCATTTCGCCCTACACCGGCGAGATACTCGGCTTCGAGCCGATGCCCGACGGCGTCTCGGTGCCGCCGGTGGTCGCCGACGGCAGCGTCTACTTCCTCGCCAACGACGCCGACATCGTGGCGTACCGCTGAGCGGCCCCATGCTCCGGGTCGCCATCGTCGGCCGGCCCAACGTCGGCAAATCGACGTTGTTCAACCGTCTTGCCGGCAGGAAACTGGCCCTGGTCGACGATACTCCGGGCGTGACCCGCGACTGGCGCGAGGCCGAGGCGCGCATCGGCCATCTCGCCTTTACCGCCATCGACACCGCCGGGTTCGAGGACCAGACCAAGGGCCTGGAAGCGCGCATGCGGCGCCAGACCGAGGCCGCGCTCGCCCGCGCCGACGCGGTCTTGTTCCTGATCGACGCGCGCGCCGGGATCACGCCGCTTGATCGCCAGTTTGCGGCTTGGCTCCGTGCCTTCGCCAAACCGGTGATCCTGCTCGCCAACAAGTGCGAAGGCCGCGCGGCCGACGCGGGCCGGATCGAGGCGTTCGCGCTCGGCTTCGGCGAGGCGATCCCCGTATCGGCCGAGCACGGCGAAGGCTTGGGCGACGTGCACGACGCCCTCGGCGCGCTCGGCCGGCCTTCGGCGGACGAAGCGAAAACACAGCCCGCCGAAGCCGCGCGGCCGTTACAGCTTGCGATCCTCGGGCGGCCGAACGTCGGCAAATCAACTCTGATCAATCGTTTGATCGGCGAGGACCGGCTGCTGACCGGGCCCGAGCCCGGCATCACCCGCGACGCCATCGCCGTGCCGTGGTCGTGGCGCGGACGCGCCATTCGCCTGATCGACACGGCGGGGCTCAGGCGCAAGGCTAAGGTGGTGGAGAAGCTGGAGCGGCTTTCGGCCGCCGACACGCTGCGCGCCGTGCGCTTCGCCGAGGTGGTGGTGCTGGTGGTGGACGCGACCCGCCCGTTCGAGAAGCAGGATCTGCAGCTCGCCCGGCTGGTGGAGGAGGAAGGCCGCGCTTTCGTGCTCGCGGTCAACAAGTGGGATCTGGTCGAGAACCGGGCCGCCACCTTGCGCCGGTTGCGCGAGACGGTGGAAAGCTCGCTCACCCAGGCGCGCGGGATCGCCCTGGTGACGTGCTCGGCGCTCGCCGGAACCAACCTCGACAGGTTGATGGAGGCGGTGTTCGCCGCGCACGCGGCGTGGAATCGGCGCATCCCGACCGCCGATCTCAACCGCTGGCTGGAGGTGATGTGCGCCGCGCACCCGCCGCCCATCAGCCAGGGCTTTCCGATCCGCATCCGCTACATGACCCAAACCAAGACCCGGCCGCCGACGTTCCTGATGTTCGTGACCAAGCCCGCCGACTTGCCGCGGGCGTATTTTCGCTATCTGGTCAACGGGCTCCGCCAGGCGTTCGACCTGCCCGGCGTGCCGATCCGCATCGAGACCCGTAAGCCCGCCAACCCCTACGCCGGCAAGAAACGAAGCCCGGAGGAAATGCGGAAGCTGAGCCGCAAGCATCGCAAGGGGCGGCGGTAGTACCTGCTCTCCACGAAGGTTGCGCGGGGGTAGCGCTCGATGGCGCCAGGACTCGACCGGGGAAAACCGGGTTAAGCCCTTGATGTGCCACGAAACCACCGAATTTCCGTAGGCATTTGTAGGCATGTGGGCGGACCGGCCGCACGGAAAGCGGCGCGCGACGGGCGGAAAGTCCGCTTTTTGGCACCTTTCCTCGCCGTCGTTCGACGTATTCACTTGTCCAAGAACACAAGTTCACTTGTCCAAGAACACAAGAACGAAGTCGCGTTTATATAATCTATAATAGGAATATTGTCAATATCATGGAACGGGTCGGGTCGCACCGGTGGACGCGGACGACCGCCGTTGATCTAATGGCGCGCGATGGATGTCACGAAAAGCACCATGGCGCGGCGGCGGAACCTGGGCCGGTTGGGCACGCTGATACTGCTGTGGTGGGTCGGCGCCAATCTGCGCATCACCATGCTCGCCTTGCCGCCGGTGATCCCGCTTATTCATCGCGACCTCGATCTCAATCAAACCCTGATCGGCCTGCTCAACAGCCTGCCGACGTTGATGTTCGCGCTGGCGGCCGTGTTCGGCTCTTTCCTCATCGCCCGGCTGGGCGCGCGCCGGGCCCTGCTGGCGGGATTGCTGGTGGTCGGCGCCGCTTCCGGCTTGCGCGGCGCCGGGCTTTCGGAATCGGTGATCTTCACCATGACGTTCTTCATGGGGGTTGGTATCGCCGTCATGCAGCCGTCGCTGCCGGCCGTCGTCCGGGAGTGGTGCCCGGCCGAGATCGGCTTTGCCACCGCGATCTATGCCAACGGCCTGCTCGTCGGCGAGATTTTCGGCGCCGCCGTCACCATTCCCCTCGTGCTGCCGCTCGTCGGCGGCAGCTGGCCGTGGGCCCTTGCCGTTTGGGCGATGCCGGCGTTCCTGACGGCGGCCGCGGTCTGGGCCCTCACATCCGAAGCGCCTCGCGGCGCCCGGGTGGGGGGCATGAACTGGCGGCTCGATTGGCGCGATGCCAACGGCTGGCGCTACGGCATCGCCCTGGCCGGGGCGGCCAGCCTTTATTTCTCGACCAATGCCTTCATCCCCGATCTTTTGGCCGAGCGGGAAGAACTCGGCCTCGTGAACGCGGCGCTCACGTCGCTGAACGCCTGCCAGCTTTTTTCGTCGGCCCTGATGATTCTGTTTCCTTCACGCCTAATCGGAAACCGATTGTCCCTCATCGCCGCCTCCTTGCTCGGCATCGCCAGCATTGGCGGATTGATCCTGCAATCGGGGCCGGCGATCGTTTTCTGGTCGGGACTGATCGGCTTCGCGGCCTCGTTCGTTCTGATTTGGACCCTGGCGGTGCCGCCGCTGGTCGCCGAACCCCACGACGTGCATCGGCTCTCGGCGCTGATCTTCACGATCGGCTACGCCTATGCCTTCGTCAGCCCCGTGCTCGGCGGCTTCGCGTGGGATGTCACGCGGGTGCCGGCCGCCGGATTCATTCCGACGGTGCTGGGCTTGGGCGGATCAATCGTCGCCGCCCTGTCATTGCCGGCCGGGTTGCGGCCGCGTCCGCCGACGCGGGCGTAGCCAAGCCTTCCGGGCCGCTTTCGCCCGAATGGTCCGTTCCTTCAGGTGATCGGGCTTAAGGAGTATTTTAATGGGACGAAAGAAAACCCAAGGCCGAGGAAAAATATAAGCCTAAAAAGATTGTCCTGAAGTTACCTCAGCGGATGTTTCGACCAAATCTGCCGATAAAAGCCGAACGGAAACAGCCCAGCGGCGGCGCCTCATCGAGACAGCAAGAACACCCATGAATACCACGTGTTGTTCCGCGCACAGGTCGCCTCGTCCAGAAATCCTCTCGAATACACCACGATGTTGTTTCCGGCCGGATCAATTTCGGCGGTAAATGGTTCGCGTTGCGTCATGCTCGCGGGGCCGCAGGGGAACAATTGGCGCGAGAGTTGGGGCGTCATGGCGTAATTTAGCGCCAAGCCTTGAACGCGAGGGTGTGGATCTTTTGCGATGGTGACCATTCCGGTCATTTCTTGGCCGTTGAGTTGACCGCTGTATTCCAGCGGCAAGTACTGAGGATGGCGGGCAAATAGAGTTATGCGAACGTCGTTCCCGATAACCTTGATATTCGCTTCCATCTCGCCATCGACGGATGTGCCATCGTTCCACGGTCCCGCCCGAGTCGGCTTTTGCGTCATGTTGCCCATGTATTGATAGACATACCAGCGCCCGGCCAATTTGGAAGCTTGCGGCCGGGCGGAGTCTTCTTTTTGAGCGGACATGCCGGGGCTCGCAGATTCTTTGGGCCGGCCTGCCAAGTAATCGATTCCGGCGATTTTCTTTTTCACTTCGCGCGTATCGGCGGCGTCCGGCGCCGCCTTGAGATAAAGTTCCAGACTGCGCTTGGCGGCCGCATAATCCTCGGCTTTTTCCAGAAGAATCCCCCGATTGTAGTGATAGGCCGGAACCCAGGGCGCGACGCGGGCGGCCTTGCCGAATTCGTCGGCGGCGGCCTTGAACCCGCTTTTGTCCTTGGCCGTCTTCGCCGCCGCCTCGGCGCGGCCTTCGAAGGCGATGGTCGCGTCGGGCACGGCGGGCGGCGGCTTCAGTGCGCGGGCCGCCGCGATCGCCTTTTCCATCGCCGCCGCCTCGGCGGCGCTGCCCAGGGTCGATTTCGCGATGTCGGCCATCGCCGTGTCGAGGGCGGCCCTAGGTTCGGCGGCATCGACCGCGACCGGGACAAAGCCGAAAACCGCGACGACAAGGATCACGAACATGGAAGATATGGCTTTACGGAGAAAGCGGTTCGGCACGCACGCTATCGTCATTTTTTCATTCCCGCAGTTGCCCTTTTGGCCCGCTCGATATCGTCCTGGTAAACCGCCGCCCCCTGCATCGCGCGAAAGGCGCTTTGCAGGGCTTTGTCCGACGGATCCGCCTTGAGCCGGCGCTCGAGGTCGTCGCGCGCCTTGACAAAATCGCCGCCGTTGTCGGAGAGAACATCGACGGAAATTTTTCGAAACCGCGTGTCCCAATCCAGGAAGTCCCGGAACTGCGCGCCGTCGACGGCGGCAGGACGCTCGCGTTCGATCCGATCCAGAGCAGGCGTCGACGGCCGATGTGCCGCCAGCAGATTGGGATCGAATTCCGGCGTGCCCGACGGCGCCTTGCCAGCGCGAACAAGCCCTTCGCCGATGCTCATGCCCATGACGTAGGCATAGGCATCGCGAACGTTCTGGTCATTCGGTTGTCGCCAAATCGCGTCGTCCAACCTCTTGGCCGCAACGTCGAGGTCGTGACCGCCGGCCTCGATAGCGTCCATCACCAGATTGGCGGTCTGCGCGCCCAAGTAATGCACGTCGGCGGTCGTTGCCGGGCGCTTGGTTGCGGGCGCCGGGCTCGCGCTTTTGAGGCCGAGATCGGTCGGCACCGGCGCCGAGTCCTTGCTGCCCTTCGAAAATCGCGACCCCCGTTCGATGTCCGGCGACGTCGGCTTCAGCGCCAAATCGCCGCCGCCGGGCGTCGTCTTGACGCCAAGGGTAGGCATGCTGGATTTAAGGCCGAGATCGCCGGAATCCGTCGATAGCCCGCGCGATCCGTCGAAATCGACGCCTTTCATTCCCTTAAGAACGTCGATCTTGTCCTGATTGAATTTCCGTTGCGCTGCCAACCGCTCCGCCTGTTCTCTTGTTTGGCGTACCGCCTCCTCGGCCTGGCGGCGCATGTCCTCCTCGGCCTCCATGCGCCGGCGTTCGGCCTCGTAATCGGGCGGCGTGTAGAGGGTTTCGGGCGCCGCGTACGTGCCAACTCCGCCGCCCTGCGGAACACCGCGCCGGGCGGAGGGTTCGTCACAGATGCCGCTGCGATTGCAGGAACCGGTGGTAATACCGCCTCCCGCACGACCGACATTGCCTCGAAATTGGGAACGCGCGCTTTCACACTGTTCCTCGGTAGCGAACGTGCCGACCGTGCCGGTGCTGCGCCCCATCACTCGGGCGCAACCGCTGCCGGAGCAGTACCAGTTGAAAGAAAAGGAACAGGCCGACCAAGCGGGCGATGGCGCGACGAACAGAAAGATCGTTCCCACACCCAGGATGGCGAGAAACAAAGGAGCCGACCGGATGTGCCGCGCGCCTTTGGTCATAATCCCCGAATCCAGCGTTCCACGACCAACAATGAATTATAGGAGAACACCGGAAATTTGTCTCAAATATGGCGGTTAACCAACGCGGTGGAAACTCCCGCGCGTTCCCTACGTAATCGGTCCCTTGCCGACGCGCGGGTGCGGGCGCGGGCCGTCGGAGACTGCCATGCACACGACGATCTCGTCCGGGCGCGGCGCGTCGGCGACGGCGACGGTCACGGTGTCGAAGTGGTCGAACGACCACGGTTCGTCCTTGTGCCCGAGCGGCAGGTCGAGGGCGGTGCCGGCGGCGGCGACCTTGACGTTGGAAGGGATCACCGCCTTGCCGCCGCCCACCGCCGCGCGCATCGGCTTGCCGAGCTTGGGGTGGACGGTGGCGCCGCCCTGCTCCATGTCCCCGGCCATGCCGACGATCGCGCCCTTGCCGTAGCTGACGGCGGGCCCGGCGAGCTGCCTTACCGCCTCGCCCATCAGTTTTTCGCCCAACTGGCCACCGATGTCGAACAGGGGCGACAGATCCTCGACGTAGCGCCCGGCGAACGGGTTGCGCACCACGGCGGCGGCCACCACGCGCGTGATCGGCTTGCACGGCTTGCCGGTGCCATCGGCTTGAACGGTTTC
Organism: Rhodospirillales bacterium; assembly: GCA_016872535.1. Classification (NCBI taxonomy): domain Bacteria; kingdom Pseudomonadati; phylum Pseudomonadota; class Alphaproteobacteria; order Rhodospirillales; species Rhodospirillales bacterium. The sequence goes on from VGZQ01000062.1 coordinate 17,181, forward strand.
CTTGATCAGCACGGTCTTGCGGATGTCCATGAAAATCCCCCGAGGATGAAGATGAAAATGCGGTCCGAGCGCCCTTATCCTAGCGCGACCGACCGCCGGCCAGAAGCCGCTTCCCGCGCCGCGCTTAACGGCGATCAAGGATACCTTTCGCCCCATCGGGTATCGCTGTCCGAACGAGGGGGCGGACGGGAGGATCGACCACCATGAAACTGACCGACGCGCTGCTCGGCGAACACGCCATGCTCTACGAGACGTTCGATCACCTGCGGGCCGCGGCGGCGGGCGGGGCGGTCGGCGACATCCGCGCGGCCATGCCGGTTTTGGAAAGGCTTCTCGTCGCGCACGCCCGGATCGAAGAGGAACTTCTGTTTCCGAGCCTCGAGCCGCGCCTGGGACCGATGGGGCCGCTCGCGGTGATGCGGGCCGAGCACGGGGAGCTTGACGAGCTGTTGCGGTCGGCGAAAACGACCGACGATCCGGCCGGCTTGCAGGCGATCGTCGGACGGTTGCTCGATCTCGCCGTCAATCACTTCCGCAAGGAGGAAAAGGTCTTGTTCCACATGGCCGAACGCGTCTTGGACCGGGACACCCTCGCCCGTCTCGGCGACCAATGGGCCGAGCGCCGCGGGGTCACCCTTGCCCCCGGCGGCTGCATGAGTGCGGCGTAAGACCCCCTACCCCCGTCCCGCTGGAACGCACCTTACAACCGCTCGAATTCGTCCGGGCTTATGCCGGCTTGGCGGAGAATGCTTCGCAGGGTTCCGATTGCGATTTCGCGGTGTTTGGGAACGATGGCCGTGCGCGTGCCAGCCTGTGTCCGTTTCGCAAACTTGACGTGACTTCCCGTCGCCCCGGCTTCCTCCCAGCCCGCAGCCATTAAACGGCGACGGACTTCGCGGAACGCGAGCGGCCTAAGCCGCACGCTTTTTGGCCTCGGTCGGCACCACCACCGGCCGCACCTTGGGCGCGCGCGTTGCGACCGGTGGGGCAAAGTGCAATGCGAGCGCGTCCGCCAGGTTTCTCAGCGCCGCGCGTTCGCTGGTACCCTGGCTCGCGACATCGACCTCGAGACATTGGGCGACGAACCATTTGCCCTCGCGCCAGATGCTCGCCGTAAATTTCCTGGGCTTGGCCATAAGACCGAGTCCTCACTTCGCTCCCGCAACCGCATTGTCGCCGATCCGCGCGCAGCTTCCAAGCCCCTACCCCCCGCCGCGCTGGAAGGTGCGCTCGAAATCGCGCTGGAACGCCTCCGCCTCGCCCGGCGCGTAGCCGGTGAGCGTCGCCGCCACCCGGAGCACGGGAAGATCGATCGGTCCGAACTTGCGCGGCGGCATGTCCGCGATCTCCAATACAAGGCGCCGGGTTCCGTCGGCGATCTCCAGCCGCGCGCGCCCCGGTAGGGGCGCATCACTTGACGCGCGCGTCATGCCGCTAGGCGTGTCTTCGCACGACGATTCGCCCGCGCGCCCCGCTCGATCAAGGTCGGCGACGGCCGCGCCGCAGGGCCCCAGCAGGCGGACGAGTCCGCGCGCCAGGCTCGCGCGGGTTTCCGACATTTCCTTTTCAAAATGGAAGGCTTCGGCCATCGGCGGTCCCGGCAAATTCAGGCCGATCAAATTTATGTGAAGAGCGGGCGCGGCGGCAAACCCGGACTTTCCCTAATTATAATAGTTCCGCGCGCCCGATTCCGGGCCGCGCTTCCAGGGGGATACCATGCACCGCTTCGCCGCGTTGTTGGCCGCCGTCGCGACGGCCGCGTACTCGCTTGCCGCCTTGGCGCAAGCGCCGGCCCAGCCGCCGTTCGCCACCACCAAGGTCGAGGGCACCGATAACGTCTATATCTTCCGCTACCTCGGCCACCAATCCATGTTTGTGGTCACGCCCGAAGGCGTGATCGCCTGACCTTCCCCCCGTTTTTAGGTCCAACCGGAGGGTGAGTTTTCCCGTTAATTTTGACCCAGGGAGGACCCACCATGAAGCGCAGCAGGTTCAGCGAGGAACAGATCATCGGCATCCTTAAGGAGGC
>VGZQ01000063.1 GCA_016872535.1 Rhodospirillales bacterium
TGCGGCGCACCGCGACCAGGGCCGAAAGCCGGGCGAGCGCGCGATCGGTCCAGGTTCCGTCGCCGGCGCCGCGCGCCGCAACCGTCACCGCGCGCGCCATGGCGTCGAAACGGGCCTTGATGTCGTTCGCGGTCGGCACCCCCTTGGCGGCATGGGGCCGGAGTCGTTCGGCGGCTTCGGTCGCTTCCGGGCGGGATTTGGCGATTTCGCGCAACTGATCGAGTTCGCGCGCGAACGGGCGGCCCGCCAGACTCGCGTCGCGCAGCTGGCCGACGGCGAGGACGAACGCGGGCGCCATCGTATCAGCGCTGGCGGCCTTGGCTTCGGCCGCCTCGACCGCCTGAAGCCTTCGCGCGAGATCGGCGGCGCGCGCTTCCGATTCATTCAAACGGCGAACGAGATCGTCGAACGCCGCCTTATCGACGGCCGGCGCGGCGGGTGGCGGCGCCATGATCGACGGCGGCGCCGGCGCAGGCGCGGGTGTGGATACGGGCAACGCGCGTTCTTCGAGCGCCTTGACGCGCGCTTCCAGCGCCGCCACGCGCGGATCGGGCGTCGCGAGCTCCGCCCGGACCCACGGCAGCCAGCGGGGTGCCGTGGCCGCGATCGCCACGGCGAGCGCGCCCACGACCAGCAGGGAGATAATAAACGCCGGAAGAACCACCGCGGGCCGGGGCGGGGTCGCGACGGACTTGCCCATGTCCTTGTCGTCGGCCGGCTGGCCCTTGTCGTCGGTCGGCTTGGGAGTTTCGTCCATGACCCGGCAAGATTAGCAGGGCCCGCGCGGGATTGGCACCCTCAACCGCCGTTTTCGCGCGCGATCGCGGCGAAAAGCGATTCCTGATCGGGCCGCTCGGCAATAACGACTCGGCGCCACGCGGCCGCGCGCGCCTTCGCGGCGACCGCGTCGCTCAGACAATAGGCGCTCGCGCGCGCAAGATGCGGCGCCGCGCCCGCCCGGGTCGCGAGCGCGACGAAGGATTCGGCCGTGCGCGGCGAAAAGAAGAGGACGCCGTCGATCCGGCCTTGGGCGAGCGCGGCCGACGTCGCGTCCGACAGCCGTGTCGCTGCGCGCGCTTCGTAAAGAACCTCGCGCCGGTAGCGGAACCCCGCCCGTTCGAGCGCGCCGCCGAGATCGCCCGCGACCCGGGTTCCGGCGACGTGCACGAGAACGCCGCCGCCGGGATCGAGGCGGCGACGGCAAAGATCGGCAAGTGCGTCGACGTCGCCCGAAGCGCTTTCGACCCGCGCGAAGCCGAGCGCGCGCGCGGCCGCCGCCGAGGCTTCGCCCACCGCCAGGACCAAAATATTCCGTTCGGAATTGCGCGCGGCGAAGGCGCGCGCGCCGTTGGCGCTGGTGACCAGCAGTCCTTGCGCGCCGGAAAGATCGACCGGCGGGCCGGGACGCGGAACGATCTCGAGCATCGGCTCGCTCGAGGCTTGGTGGCCGAGGCGCGCGAGCGCAACGACGAGCGGCGCCGCGTCCTCCGCCGGCCGGGTGACGAGCAAACGCAGCGCGCGCGGGGGTGCGGACACGATTCAGAATCCCGGCAGGAACCCGGGACCGGCTTCGGCGCGCAGGTATTCGCCGAGGTCGCGGCCGAGCCGCGCGGCGTCGGATGTATTCCCGACGCGCTCGCCGGCGACGACGCGGCTTCCGTCCGGTTTGGCGACGAGACCCTTGAGCGCGATCCGCGAGCCCGTGACGCGTGCCAGCGCCGCGATCGGCGTGCGGCAGGAGCCGTCGAGCGCCTCGAGCAGCGCGCGTTCCGCCGTCACCGCGTCGCGGGACGCCGCGTGATCGAGGGCGCCGAGCCGTTCGCGCACCGCCCCGTCGCCCGCGCGGCAAGCGACCGCGATCGCCCCTTGTCCCGGCGCGGGCAGAATCTCGTCCGTTTCCAGGATCGCCGTCGCTACGTCGGCGCGGCCAAGGCGCCTCAAGCCCGCGAGCGCGAGCAGCGTCGCGTCGACCGCGCCTTCGTCGAGCTTGCGAAGCCGCGTCTGCACGTTGCCGCGCAAGAGCGTTACCTTCAGATCCGGCCGGCGGGCGAGAATCTGCGCCTGGCGGCGAAGCGAGGCGGTGCCGATGCGGGCGCCCGCCGGCAGGTCGAACAGGCGCGGCGCTTTCCGGCTGATGAAGGCATCGCGCGGGTCTTCCCGTTCCAATATGGCGGCCAGAACGATTCCGTCGGGCAGCCACGTCGGCACGTCCTTCAGCGAGTGGACGGCGAGATCGATCCGGCCGGAAAGAAGCGCTTCGTCGATTTCCTTGGTGAACAGGCCCTTGCCGCCGGCCTCGCTGAGCGCCCGGTCGAGCAGCTGATCGCCCGTGGTCTTAATGACCACGATATCCGCCTCATTCGCCGGCGCGAGGCGATTGCGAACTTCCTCGGCCTGGGCCAGCGCCAGGGGGCTGCCGCGGGTGCCGATGCGGAGGGGGGCAGATAAAATCATGCGCCAGTAATAACGCGGATTCGCGCCTCTGTCGCCTTATCGCTGAATATGTCCGATTATGGCGCGATCAACTTCTGGAAATACGGTGCCAGTATACGGGAACATCGGAAAGGACGTCGGTCAAACTCAGTTCCGCAGGAATAATCGGCCGATCGCCTGTGGAAAATAACAATCGCTTGGTAACCCCCATGTAGGCGTAGTTGTACAAGTGCGAGCAAATAACGCCACGCGAGCCTAATGCAAGTTGTGAAGGGTACCAGGACCCACGAATACCGTGAAAGGCGAGCGCCAATATCTGGCGGAAACCGTAGTCTTCACGCAGGCGGGTCATGGCGCGGAGCGCGATCTTATACTGGTCGTCGATGCTCAAGGTCATATCGCGGCGCACGCGGATCAAGTGTCGGCCCAAGTATTTGTCGATCTCGACATGCCGCACGCCGCCGATATCCGCTTCGCAAAGAAAACCGTCGCCGACATAGACCGCGGCATGATGCCAGCGCGCGTGTTCAATGACATAGTTTGCATGCTGGGCTTTGATAATAAGCTTCGATCCCAGAGGCGTGTTTTCGGGGATATTGAATAGGAGAAGATCGCCCGGCCGCCATTCGTTGATATTCGGGTAGCGTCCAAACTTGTCGCGAACCGCCGCCTCCAGCGCCCGGCTAGGCCGCCACTCTCCGTTTACCTTCGTATCTTTCGGATCAAGGAATTGCTGTGCCACGCCGTCCCCCCTTGCGGCAAAGCGTAAAGCCGCACCGACCGTGCGTTGGTCAGCTCACGTGACGCCTATATAATTTCGACAAATTTGACGATTCCGTCGGTTTCGTCGAACTTGACCTTACTGCCGCGCGTCAAGCCAGCGGCGGCCAGGGGTTGGCCGTAATATCCTTTCACCGTGTCGAAAGTGAACGGGTATTTGCGGTGGGTTGAATCGGCTTCGATCAGCCCGACGCCGCTGACATCGACTTGAATGACCACCCCGGTCGATTCGCCAACCGAAGTCGAGGCCGGAATTGTCTTGATACCCATCGTGTGCTCCACTCCCGCGTCTCGTTACCCGTCAAATTATATAGGCTTCGGCATTCAACACCGGCAAAATCGCGGATAAAGTTAATTATCGCATGGCCATCCGCGTCGTCCGAAGGCGAAAAATATCTGGGATTTCAATATGATCGTTCTCGGCCTCGAAACGAGTTGCGACGAAACGGCCGCCGCGGTGGTCGCCGAGGATAAGCGCGTGCTCGCCGACGAAATTCTTTCCCAGGAGGCCGAGCACCGCCCGTTCGGCGGCATCGTGCCGGAGGTCGCGGCGCGCGCCCATCTCGACCATCTTGACCGCTTGATTACCCGCGCGCTCGAACGCGCGCGCACGCCGTGGAAATCGCTCGCCGCCGTCGCCGCGACCGGCGGGCCGGGCCTGATCGGCGGCGTCATGGTCGGCGTCATCACCGCCAAGGCCATCGCCAGCGTGCGCCGGATTCCGTTCATCGCCGTCAATCACCTCGAGGGGCATGCCCTGAGCGCGCGCCTGATCGCCGACGTCGCGTTTCCCTATCTCCTCCTCCTGGTGTCGGGCGGCCATTGCCAGCTTCTGATCGTCGAGGGGGTCGGGCGCTACGTCCGGCTCGGCACCACCGTCGACGACGCGGCGGGCGAGGCGTTCGACAAGGCGGCGAAACTTTTGGGGCTCGGCTATCCCGGCGGGCCGGCGATCGAGCGTGCGGCGGCGACCGGCGATCCCGGGCGATTCGACCTGCCTCGGCCGCTGATCGGGAAACCGGGCTGCGATTTTTCCTTTTCCGGGCTCAAGGCGGCGCTCGCGCGGCGGGTGCGCGAGCTGGGCGCCCTCGATCCCGAAACCGTGCGCGACCTCGCCGCCGCGTTCCAGGATCGCGTCGCCCGGCACCTCGCCGAGCGCACGCGCAACGCCATCGCCGAGTTCCGCACCCGCCATCCGTCGGGCGATCATTTGGTGGTCGCGGGCGGCGTCGCCGCCAACGCCGAAATCCGCGCCCGCCTTCAACGCCTCGCCGACGAACACGGCCTTCGCCTGATCGCGCCGCCCGCAAGGCTCTGCACCGACAACGCCGCCATGATCGCCTGGGCGGGGATCGAGCGTTTCAAGCTCGGCTTCGTCGATCCGCTCGATTTCGCCGCGCGGCCGCGCTGGCCGCTCGATCCTCGCGCGCCCAAGGCGCCGGGCGCGGGCGTGAAAGCGTGATTGCAGACGAAAACCGCACGAGGCACACTTCCGCTCATGGGGGAACGGGTCTTTCAGCGCATCGGCATCGTCGGCGCGGGCGCGTGGGGCACCGCGCTCGCGCTGGTCGCGCGGCGCGCGGGCCGCGACGCCGCCATCTGGGCGCTCGAGCCCGAAGTCGCCGACGACATCAATGCCCGCCACGCCAATCCGCTTTATCTCCCCGGCGTCGAGCTCGACCCGAACATCGTCGCCACCACCGACCCGGCCGAGGTCGCCCGCGCGGACGCGATCCTGCTGGTAACCCCGGCGCAGCACACGCGCGGCCTCGCCCGCCGTCTTGCGCCCCATTGGCGCGACGGAACGCCGGCCCTGATCTGCGCCAAGGGCATCGAGCAGGAGAGCGGCAAGCTGTTGAGCGAGGTGGTGGCCGAGGAGCTTCCCGGCGCGGCGATCGCGGTGCTGTCCGGCCCGACGTTCGCGTCCGAGGTGGCGCGCAACCTGCCGACCGCCGTCACGCTCGCGGCGCGCGACGCAAAACTCGCGGACGCGCTCGCCCGCGCGCTCGGGACGTCGCGATTCCGCGCCTATACCGCGACCGATGTCGTCGGCGCCGAAATCGGCGGCGCGGTCAAGAACGTCATCGCCATCGCCTGCGGCATCGTCGAGGGCCGGAAACTGGGCGACAACGCGCGCGCGGCGCTCATCACCCGGGGCCTGGCCGAGATCATCCGCCTCGCCCGCGCCAAGGGGGGCGACGCGCGCACGTTGATGGGGCTTTCGGGCCTCGGCGATCTGACCTTGACCTGCAACGCGGCGCAATCGCGCAATTTCTCCCTCGGGCTCGCGCTCGGCCGCGACCGGCCGCTGGCGATGATACTGGCGGAACGCACCACGGTCGCCGAAGGCGTCTTTTCCGCGTCCTCGGTGATGGCGTTGGCCCGGCGGCTCGGGATCGAGATGCCGATCTGCGCCGCCGTCGACGCGGTGCTCAACCACGGCGCCGACCTCGATTCCGCCATCGCCGGGCTGCTCGCCCGTCCGGTCGGGACGGAATAACCCGACGCATTTCACGCCGTCTTGATCCCTCGCGGATGGATATCCCCGGAGCCGCCTGCGCGGTTTCGTGCATAATGGCCCGGCCATGAGAGGATTTCTCGCCGTGCTGCTCGTCGCGGCGGCGGTCGGCCACGCACCGGCCGCCGCCGCGCCGCGGCTCGCCCAGGAAACCAGCCCTTATCTCCGACTGCATGCCAAGGACGCCGTTGATTGGCGGCCGTGGGGCGAGGCGGCGTTCGCCGAGGCGAGGCGGGACCAGAAGCCGATCCTGCTTGCGATCGGCTATTTCGCCTGCCGCTGGTGTCACGTCATGCAGCGGGAAAGCTATCTCGATCCCGCTATCGCCGAGATCATCCATCGGAGCTTCATTCCCGTGCTGGTGGACCGGGAGGAACGCCCCGACGTGGACGCGGCCTACATCCTGCAGGCCTCGTTGCTCGGCTTGCCGACCGGCTGGCCGCTGACCCTGTTTCTCGCGCCATCGGGCGAAGTGTTTTTCGGCGGCACCTATTATCCCAAGGTGGAAACCGGCGGCGTGCCGTCCTTCGCCCACGTGCTCAGGGAGGTGGCGACGGCCTGGCGCGAGGATCCGGCGGCGCTAACGGCCGAGGCCGCGCGCGCGGCGGACGCGTTGCGCCGTGCGCTCGCCCCGCGCCCCGGCACCCTCGGCGCGGGCGAAATAGATTCCGCCCAGCGTGCCCTGCTCGAGGACGTCGATCCGTTCCACGGCGGATTCGGCAAATCGACCAAGTTCCCGCGCGCATCCGCCCTGGAAGCGTTATGGCGGGCTTATCTCAGGACCGGAGAAAAGGATTTCGCCGAGGCCGTCGCCGGCGCGCTCACGGCCATGGCCGAGGGCGGACTCTACGATCACGTCGGCGGCGGTTTTTTCCGCTACGCCGTGGATCCGGAATGGCGTGTTCCCCACTATGAGAAAATGCTGAATGTCAACGGCGCGCTGCTCGCCCTTTTCACCGAAGTTTGGCGCGAGACGCGCGAGGCGCGGTTCGCCCGGCAGGCGCGGGAAACGGCGGCGTTTCTGCTCGCCGAGATGCGGCTGCCGTCCGGCGCGTTCGCGTCCGCGCTCGACGCCGAGAGCGCGGACGCCACCGGACACAAGGACGAAGGAACGTATTACCTTTGGTCCGAAACCGAACTCAGGCGCGTCCTCGGCGCCGACGCCGACCCGTTTCTCGCCGCCTACGGCCTCGCGCCGCCGGAACGCAGGGAATTGCGGACCCTCGACGATCCCGGCACTTTGTACCGTTCCGAAACGGCGGAGGAACGATTCGACGCGTCGCTTGCGCGCTTGCGCGCCGAGCGCGAAGCGCGCGCGAGGCCCGCGCGCGACGACAAGCTGCTCGCCGATTGGAACGGCATCGCCATCGCCGCGCTCGCTGAGGCGGGCTTCGCCTTCGGCGAGCAAACTTGGATCGAGGCCGCGCGCCTCGCGTTCGCCGACGCCGTCCGTCGTCTGGAGTCCCCCTCTGGTCGCCTCGCCCATTCCTGGCACGACGGTCGCGCCGGCGCGCCGGCGCCGGTCGAAAGCCTGGCCCAGATGGCGCGCGCGGCTCTGGTCCTGTTCGAGGCGACCGGAGACGCGGCTTACCTGCGCCGCGCCGAAACGTGGGTCGGCCAAGCGATAAGCGATCATTGGGACCCGGCCGGCGGTGGCTTCTTCCAGGCCGTTGCCGATGTCGCGCCCGCGCTCACCCGTCTCAAGCCGGTCATCGACATGCCCGATCCGTCCGGCAATGCGACAATGGTCGAAGTTCTGGCCAAGCTCTACTTCTTGACCGGGGCGGAGGACCTGCGCGCGCGCGCCGAGCGGACACTGGCCACGACCGGCGGTATTGTCGGCAGCGATCCGCTCTCCTCGGCCGGCCTTCTCAACGCCGCCGATAGCTTGCGCCAGGGATTGCAGGTGGTGATCGTCGGCCAACGCGGTGAAGCCGGCGCCGAACGGCTCCTTGTCCGAACGTTGGCCTTCAGCCTGCCCGCGCGCGCTTTGCTCGTGATTCCTCCCGGTCAGAGCTTGCCCGACAATCACCCCGCCCACGGCAAGGGTCAGATCGACGGCCGCGCCACCGCCTACGTCTGCCGCGGCACCGTCTGCTCGCTGCCCGCGGCCGACGAAAACGAGCTCGCCGAAACGATCCGCGCGATGCGCGCGGGCCTGTGAGACGCGACAACGAGGCGCGCGGCCATGGCCTACTGGCTGGTGAAATCGGAACCGGAAACCTGGTCGTGGAACGACCACGTCAAGAAAGGCGTCGAGCCGTGGAACGGCGTGCGCAATTTCCAGGCCGCCGCCAACCTGAAAGCGATGAAAAAAGGCGACAGGGCTTTTTTCTATCATTCGGGCGAAAGCCGCGAGATCGTCGGCATCGTCGAGGTCGTGAAGACCTATTATCCCGATCCCAGCGATGAAACCGGCCGCTTCGGCATGGTCGACTTCCGCGCGCGCCAACCCCTGAAAAAACCCGTCACGCTGGCCGCGATCAAGGCCGAGCCGCGGCTCGCCCATCTCGCTCTGGTGCGCCAGTCCAGGCTGTCGGTGATGCCGATCGACGATCAAGCGTGGGCGCGCATTTGCCGGATGGGCGGAATCGAGCCGTGACCGGCGGCGTCCTTTGCCGGCTCGATGACATCGCCCATGGCGACAGCAACGGGTTCGTTGCCGCGCGGGCTAATGGCGAGCGGATCGGCGTGCTCGCCGTGCGCCGGGGCGGAAAGATTTATGCCTACGTCAACAGTTGCCCGCACACCGGCGCGCCGCTCGATTTCCTGCCGGGCCGGTTTCTGAACATCGACAAGACCCTGATCCAATGTTCGACCCACGGCGCGCTGTTCCGCATCGAGGACGGGGTCTGCGTCAAGGGTCCATGCGCCGGCAAGCGCCTCGCGCCGGTCGCCGTGGCCGTCGAAAACGGGACCGTCCGGCTTGCCGAATGACCCGGCCGAATGAGCCGGCCAAATGAGCCGATAAAGACCGCCCCGCCCCCTTTTCCCATCCGGCGCGGAACGATAAAGTTTGGGCAATCGTCGCCGGACGGGTCCACCTCGGAACCGGCCGACACCCCAGGAAGAGGCTCGATCCCCATGCAGGACCAACTGTTTCCCGTTCCCGAAGCCCTCGCCAAGACCGCGCACATCAACCGCGCGAAGTATCAGGAAATGTACGAACGCTCGGTCAAGGACCCGGAAGGGTTCTGGCGCGAGCACGGCAAGCGCATCGACTGGATCAAGCCCTACACCAAGATCAAGGATTCGAGCTTCCAGCCGCCGGTGCACATCCGCTGGTTCTACGACGGCACGCTGAACGCTTCCGTCAACTGCATCGACCGGCATCTCGCCAAACGCGGCAACCAGACCGCGATCCTGTGGGAAGGCGACGACCCCAAGGACAGCAAGGCGATCACCTACAAGGAACTGCACGAGCACGTTTGCCGGCTCGCTAACGCGCTCAAGGCGCAGGGGGTTAAAAAAGGCGACCGGGTCACCGTCTACATGCCGATGATCCCCGAGGCGGCCTACGCCATGCTCGCCTGCGCGCGCATCGGCGCGATTCATTCGGTGGTGTTCGGCGGCTTTTCGCCCGAATCCCTGGTCGGGCGCATCCAGGACTGCGATTCCAACTGCGTCATCACCGCCGACGAAGGCATCCGCGCCAACAAGAAGATTCCGCTCAAGGCGAATACCGACGAGGCGCTCAAGAAGTGCCCGTCGGTGAAAACCGTGATCGTGGTCAAGCGCACCGGCGGCGCCATCAACTGGGTGGAAGGCCGCGACGTCTGGTACCACGACGTCTGCGCCAAGGCCGCCCCCGACTGCCCGCCCGAGGAAATGAACGCCGAGGATCCGCTTTTCATCCTCTACACCTCCGGCTCGACCGGCAAGCCCAAGGGGGTGCTGCACACCACCGGTGGCTACATGGTCTACGTCTCGATGACCCACCAATACATCTTCGATTACAAGGACGGCGAGGTGTATTGGTGCACCGCCGACGTCGGCTGGGTCACCGGGCACAGCTACATCCTTTATGGCCCGCTCTCCAACGGCGCCATCACCCTGATGTTCGAGGGCGTGCCGAATTACCCCGACGCCTCGCGCTTCTGGCAGGTGTGCGACAAGCACAAGGTCAATATTTTCTACACCGCGCCGACCGCGATCCGCGCCTTGATGCGCGAAGGCGACGGCCCGGTGACCAAGACCAGCCGCAAGTCGCTTCGCCTGCTCGGCTCGGTCGGCGAGCCGATCAACCCCGAGGCCTGGCTCTGGTACTACAACGTCGTCGGCGACAAGCGCTGCCCGATCGTCGACACTTGGTGGCAGACCGAGACCGGCGGCATCCTCATCACGCCCCTGCCGGGCGCGATCGCGACCAAGCCGGGATCGGCGACGCTGCCCTTCTTCGGCATCAAACCCGCCATCGTCGACCCCAACGGCAAGGAACTGGAAGGCGCCTGCGAGGGCAATCTGGTGATCCTCGATTCCTGGCCCGGCCAGATGAGGACCGTGTTCCGCGATCACGACCGGTTCGTGCAGACGTACTTCTCCACCTACCCCGGCCGCTATTTCACCGGCGACGGCTGCCGGCGCGACAAGGACGGCTATTACTGGATCACCGGCAGGGTCGACGACGTGATCAACGTCTCCGGCCACCGCATGGGCACCGCCGAGGTCGAAAGCGCGCTGGTCGCCCACCCCAAGGTCGCGGAGTCGGCGGTGGTCGGCTATCCGCATCCGATCAAGGGCCAAGGCATCTACGCCTACGTGACCCTCAAGCTCGGCGAACACCCGACCGAGGATCTGCGCAAGGAACTGGTCCAATGGGTGCGCAAGGAGATCGGACCCATCGCCCAGCCCGATCTGATCCAATGGGCGCCGGGCCTGCCCAAGACCCGTTCGGGCAAGATCATGCGCCGCATCCTGCGCAAGATCGCCGAGAACGAGCCGGGCAACCTGGGCGACACCTCGACCCTCGCCGATCCGGCGGTGGTCAAGGACCTGGTCGATAACCGGATGAACAAGTAAGCGGACGGACCGCCCGCCGTTCGGCGGCAGCTTATTTTTTCTTGGCGGTCGCCGCCGGCGCGGTCTTGGCGGAGGCCGTATCTTTCGGCGCCACGTCGTCGGCCAGCGCCGCGCCGCGCGTTTCCAACAGACGCCGCGCGCGTTGCAGATTTTTCTGCAGGACCGCGATCGCCTGGCCCTGGCCGAGCTGGCCGTAGATATCGAGCGCGCCGTCGAAGCAGCCGACCGCCTCGCGCAAGGCGGCGGCATTGCCGTTGCGCTTGGCGAGCGCGAACGAGGCCGCGCCGAGCGCGCTCGTGGTTTGCGCCCAGTGCAGCGGCAGCGTTTCGCGCCGGCGGACATTGAGCGCCTTGTGAAACACCATCACCGCCTGTTCGAGCGCGGCGGTGCCGGTCATATGCTCGCCGAGCGTGGTCAAAAGGACACCGTACTGGTGCATGAGGTCCGACCACCGCAATGGGTGCGCGGGCTGGGTAAACACCGTCAGCGCCTGCTGATAGGCCGTTGCCGCGTCGCGAAAGTGCGCGGGCTTGCCTTCCATCTGGCCCAGCCGGTAGAGCACCGCGCCGAGGCGCGCCTGGAACTGGGCCCAATCGCTCGGATATTCGATGCGGGTCAAGGCCTCGGTTGCCTGACGGCAGATGCTCGCCGCGTCGTTCATCCGGGAGGGGCTGCGTTCGGCCTCGGCTTGCGCGACCAACAGGTTGGCGAGGTGATTCCGCGATTGAATCCAAAGTCGCGGCTGGGTGGGGATGGTTACGCGCTCGTTTGCCGCGCGATAATAAGCGAGCGCCAGGTCGAGTCGGGCGGCATCGCCGGCACTCCGATATTCAGCGGCGTGAGCATGGCCGACGCCCAGCATCAGGCTCGCGGCCACCGCCGGCGATCCGGCCGCCGCCAGCGCTCCCGGATCGGACAATTCATGCAGCATTCGGCGCAAGCCGACGATCGCGAAGCCGTCGCGCGCGCCATGGCCGAAGGCGGTCGCCGCCAGCATCATTGCCGCGATTACCTGGCCGGACTCGCCGCCGAGATCGGCCGGAACGTCGAAGGCATCGGCGGGTCCGAGCGCGCCGAGGGTGCCGTCGGGTTCCGTCACCGCCGGCAAAAACCGAAGAGTCGCGGTGGAGGATTCGGCCGTCATTGCCCCCCATATGAGCAGCCCGGCCCCGGTTTCTTGAAGCCACGCGCGGCCCTGTTCGGCCGTAGCGGCAACTTTTTCCGCCTCGTCGCCCAACCCGGTCAGGCGCAAAGGTTCCTTGCGCCGAAGAACGGCAATTCCGGGCAGTTTATCGATCCGGCTGACGAGGTGTTCGGCGAAGGCGTCGCCTTGGGGACCGTCGAAATCCGCGATCATGACCGCGGTAGTGTTTGCGATCGTGGAGCTCGGGGCGAAAGAAGCTTGTCCGCTGGCGCGGAGTTCGATTTTTTCGTTTCCGCTCGGGTTCGGCGGTTTCCCCTTGAGATCGGGGATCAACCAGCGCAAGAGAACGTCGAATAACGCCATCGCCCAATCATCCCCCTACGGCCGCGCACATCGACGACTTCGCACGGCGTGAAACCGGAGCGATGTGTTCCAATTCGGAATTGACGGAATACGCGCATCGCTCGGGGAAAATTGCAAAATTTCGTCGAAGGACTCAAGCGGTTCGAAACGAACATCGGGAAAGTTATCCACCGCGCCGAAGCAGGGCTGTCAGCGCCCGGATTTGACAAGGAAAATGCGTTTCAACCGGAACTGTTGTCGGAGCACCAATTCGGGCGGGTGCCGCCGTCGTAGGGCCGCGCGAGTCCGCGGCGTATCAGCGATTCGGCCAAATCCTCGCCTTCCGGCGTCAAAACACGGGCGAGAACGCGCCGACCGTACTTGTCGTAACGGACATCGCGTAGGATTACGCGCTTCGATTCCACGCGCGCATGGACGAAATCCCGTGCGGCCCGGGCCAGCGCGCGTTCTTCTTCGCATCGCGCCTTGAGCTCGGGCGCGTCGACGCCGAAAAGCCGCACGCGGGTTTCCACGTCCTGGCCAAGCCAAATCCGGGCGCGGACCAGAATGGTGTCGCCGTCGATCACGTCGAGGACCGCCGCCGCCACCGGGCCGGCCACCGGTTCCTCCGCCGGCGGCCGCGTGCCGACGAGCTCGCCGTGGCCGAGGGCGAGCGCGGCGCCCAACAGGCCGACCAGCCATGCCGCCGTCCGCGTCATGTTTCCTGTCCCGTCATGGCCCGTACGCTGCGCTCTCTTGCTTCCGCAGACGGGGAGCGAATCGGCAGACTACAGCACCTTGGATCGGATGAGAACAAAAATAGAACAGCGCCGCCCAACGAGGGATTCGCCAGCTTCCGGGACGGCAACCCGGATCAAAAATCTATGCAGCGCCCGTTCTTTTCCCAATCGCCGTAGCGGGTTGGATCCATGCCGGCGGAGGGTCTCTTCCCCGTATCCGAAGCCGGAGCAACGGGTGCGCCGGGCGGCGACGGAGCCGCCGGAGATGGAGACGCGGGAACTCCCGTATGGCCTTCACTATCTTTGGTAGATGTCGCCTGGGGCGGGACGCGCGGACGGGGTTCCATGGATCGACTCTTAGCCGACGAGGCGCTTGCGGGAAACCGGAAACCGCCTACTTTTCCCGCCAGGATCGACCATGCCCTATGCCCGTACCGCCCTGTTGCTCGCCGGCCTGACCGGCCTTTTTCTCGTGCTCGGCTACCTGATGGGTGGCGAGACGGGTCTCGTTTTGGCATTCGTGCTCGCGGCCGCCGGCAACCTGTTCGCCTACTGGAACGCGGACAAGATGGTCCTCGCCATGGCCGGTGCGCGCGAGATCGGCCGCGCCGACGCCCCCGGCTTTTACGGTATCGTCGAACAGCTCGCGCACCGGGCCGGGTTGCCCATGCCGCGGGTCTTCCTGATCGACGAAGATCAGCCCAACGCCTTCGCCACCGGGCGCGATCCCCGTAACGCCGCCGTCGCGGCCACCACCGGTCTTCTCGCGCGGCTTAGTTCCGAGGAAATCGCCGGGGTCATGGCCCACGAACTCGCTCACGTCAGGAATCGCGACACCCTGATCATGACCGTCGCCGCCACCATCGCCGGCGCGATCGGCATGCTCGCGCACTTCGCTTTCTTCTTCGGCGGCGCGCGCGGCAACGACGAGCGCGGTGGCGCCCTCGGCGCGGTCGGCGCGATTCTCGCGGTCGTCTTGGCGCCGATCGCGGCGATGCTGGTGCAGATGGCCATATCGCGCGGACGGGAGTACGAAGCCGATCGGATCGGTGCCGAGATTTGCGGCCAGCCCTTGTGGCTCGCCTCGGCGCTCGCCAAGCTCGACCAAGCCGCGCACGCGATTCCCAATCGGACTGCCGAACACAATCCGGCGACCGCGCATCTTTACATCGTCAACCCGCTGTCGGGCGAGCGCATGGACAACCTGTTTTCCACCCATCCGAGCATGGAAAACCGCATCCGGCGGTTGGAAGTCCTGGCGAACCGTCGCGACGGCGACCCACCCGCGGGGCCCTGGGGCTGAGCGCGGCAACGAAGATATCGGCGCGCGCGGGGGCCGCCGAAGCCCTGATCGCGGTGCTGGCGCGGGGCGTCCCGCTCGAATCCGCGCTCGAGCGGCATTGTGCCGCGAAGGATCTTTCGCCGCGCGACCGCGCGTTCGCGCACAATCTGGTCCTGACGACGCTTCGGCGTCTCGGCGAAATCGAGGCGGCCGTCGCATCGTGCCTCGAGCGACCGTTGCCGAAGGGCGCCCTGCACGCGCGAACCGCGTTGCATCTCGGCATCTGCCAGATCCTGTTTTTGCGAACCCCCGCCCACGCCGCCGTCGCCACGTCGGTCGCGCTCGCGGAAGCAGGCGGAGGCGGGCGCCTCAAGGGCCTCGTCAACGCCGTGCTGCGGCGGATCGCCCGAACGCCGGACCGGTTCCTTGCCGGCCCGGACGCGGGACGCGCCAACACGCCCGCATGGTTGTGGGCGCGCTGGTCCGAAGCCTTCGGCGAAGAGGCCTGCCGGCGCATTGCCGAGACCCATCTTCGCGAGCCGCCGCTCGATATTGCCGTAAAAAGCGACCCTGACACCTGGGCGCAACGCCTGAACGGACGCGTGTTGCCGACCGGGGCGGTGCGCCTGGACGACGTTTCCGCGGTCGGCGCCCTCGACGGATACGCCAAAGGCGCCTGGTGGGTGCAGGACGCCGCTGCACAACTCCCGGTGCGGCTTCTCGGCGACGTCAAAGGCCGCCTCGTGTTCGATCTCTGCGCCGCGCCCGGCGGCAAAACGGCGCAGCTCGCATGCGCCGGCGCCAACATCGTCGCCGTCGATCGATCAAAGACGCGGATCGAACGGTTGCGCGCCAATCTCGCCCGCCTCGATCTCGCCGCCGATACCGTCATCGCCGATGTCCTCGCGTGGGCGCCGGGACGCTTGGCCGACGCCGTGCTGTTGGATGCGCCGTGCACCGCGACCGGCACCGTGCGTCGCCATCCCGATATTCCGCGTATCCGCAAGCCAGAAGACATCGCCGTCCTCGCCGCGACCCAGGAAAAATTGTTGCGCGCCGCCGTCAATTTCGTGCGGCCGGGCGGCGCGCTCGTTTATTGCGTCTGCTCGCTCGAACCCGAGGAGGAAACCGAGCGGATCGACCGGTTCCTTGGCGACGGCGCCCCCTTTACGCGCGAGCCGATCCGCGCCGACGAGATTGCCCACCAGTCGCCGTTTCTGACCCCCGAGGGGAATTTGCGCACGTTGCCCTGCCATTGGCCCGAATGGGGAGGGCTGGACGGGTTTTTCGCCGCCCGCTTGCGGCGCGCAGGCTAGCTTTATTATGCCTTTATTAACGGCGGTCGGGTGATTAGGGTTGCGCCGGCCCGGAGGGCAACGATGGCCGAAACCCAAGGCCTGCACGAATCGTTCGATCGCGCGAGCGACGTCAAGACGGGTTCCGAACGGGCGTTCGGGCTCGTCTTCGCCGCCGTGTTCCTGCTGGTGGCACTGTGGCCCCTGCTCGCCGGCGATGCGCCGCGCTATTGGGCGATCGTCGTCGCGCTCGTTTTCGCCGCCGCCGCTGGCCTCGCGCCTCGAATATTGGCGCCGCTCAATCGGCTCTGGTTCCGGTTCGGAATGTTGCTGCACCGGATTGTTAGTCCCTTGATCATGGCTTTGTTGTTTTTTCTGACCGTGACGCCGATCGCGCTGGTCATGCGGTTCATGGGCAAGGACCCCCTCCGCCTCAAATTCGACCGTGCCGCGCGCACCTATTGGATCGAACGTGCGCCGCCGGGGCCCCCGCCCGAGTCCATGCGCCATCAATTTTGACGGAGTGTACGGATGTCCTTTCTCGCCGAGTTGTGGCTGTTCCTGAAAGTGCGCAAGAAGTTCTGGCTGCTGCCGATCATCGTGATGATGGCCCTGTTCGGCGGCCTGATCGTGCTGAGCCAGGGCTCGGCGGTCGCGCCCTTCATCTACACGATTTTCTGAGGGGGGTGCCGGTTGCGCATTCTCGGCGTATCGGCCTTCTACCACGACAGCGCCGCGGCGCTGATCGAGGACGGGCGCATCGTCGCCGCCGCCCAGGAGGAACGCTTCACCCGCAAGAAGCACGATTCGGGTTTCCCCGCCAACGCCATCGCGTTCTGTCTGGATTTCGCGGGCGTGAAACTGGCCGACGTCGATTTGGTCGCTTTCTACGACAAGCCGTTTCTCAAGTTCGAACGGCTGCTCGAAACCTATGTCGCGTTCGCGCCGCGCGGCTTCGCCTCGTTCCGCATGGCGATACCAGTCTGGCTGCGCGAAAAACTGTTCCAGAAGGACCTGCTGCGCAAGCGCTTCGCCGCGTTCGATCCCGGATTCGATTGGCAATCCCGGCTGCTGTTTTCCGAGCACCATCTCAGCCACGCAGCTTCGGCTTTCTTTCCGTCGCCGTTCGAGGAAGCCCTGGTGTTGACCATGGACGGCGTCGGCGAATGGGCGACCACCTCGGTCGCGCACGGCAAGGGCAACTCGCTCGCCGTCGTCAAGGAGCTGCATTTCCCCCATTCGCTCGGGCTCTTGTACGCCGCGTTCACCTATTACACCGGCTTCAAGGTCAATTCCGGCGAATACAAAGTCATGGGGCTCGCTCCCTATGGCGAACCCAAATATGCCCGCGCGATTCTCGACAACCTGATGGATTTGAAGGACGACGGGACCTTCCGTCTCGACCAATCCTACTTCGACTACTGCACCGGGCTGCGCATGACCAACGCCAAGTTCGACCGGTTGTTCGGCGGGCCGGCGCGGACGCCCGAGGAACCGCTCACCCAACGCCACATGGATCTTGCCGCTTCGATCCAAAAGGTGACCGAGGAGGTCGTGCTGCGCCTGACCCGCGCGCTCGCCGCCGAAACCGGCGCGGCCAATCTTTGCCTTGCCGGCGGCGTAGCGCTCAATTGCGTCGCCAACGGCCACGTGCTGCGCGATGGAAAGTTCAAGAATATTTGGATTCAGCCGGCGGCGGGCGACGCCGGCGGCGCACTCGGCGCGGCGCTTGCGGCCTATCACCTCTACCGCGGCGGCGCGCGGACCGTTCCCGCCAACCGTCAGGACGCCATGGCGGGCGGCTATCTCGGCCCCGAATTCGCCCAAGCCGAGATCGAGCGGCGCCTGACCGCCGCCGGCGCCCGCTTTCGCACCCTCGCCCCCCAAGATACGATCGATGTCGCCGCCCGCGCGCTGGCCGACGGCCAAGCGGTCGGTTGGTTCCAAGGCCGGATGGAGTTCGGCCCGCGGGCGCTGGGCGCGCGTTCGTTTCTCGGCGACGCCCGTTCGCCGTCGATGCAGAGGATGCTCAATTTGAAGATCAAGTATCGCGAGTCGTTCCGCCCCTTCGCGCCGTCGGTGTTGGCGGAAGACGCGGCCGATTGGTTCGATCTCGACCGGGAGAGTCCTTACATGCTGATCGTCGCCGACGTCGCCGAAAAGCGCCGCCGCGCCATGACCGAGGCGGAGCGGAACCTGTTCGGGATCGATAAATTGAACATTCCGCGTTCGGAAATTCCGGCGGTGACCCACGTCGATTATTCCGCCCGCATCCAGACGGTGCACGCGGAGACCAATCCGCGCTACCATGCGCTGCTGGCGCGCTTCAAGGAACTGACCGGCTGTCCGGTGATCGTGAACACCAGCTTCAACGTGCGTGGCGAGCCGATCGTCGGTTCGCCCGAGGACGCGTTCCGCTGTTTCATGGGCACCGAGGCCGAAATGCTGGTGGTCGGCGATTGCGTGCTCGCCAAGGCCGACCAGGACCCCGCCTTGAAGCTCGATTACAAGGGCGCGTTCGCGCCCGATTGAAGATCATCGATCGACCCCATGACTCACGGACGAAAAATATCCGTCATCGGGCTCGGCTACGTCGGCTTGCCGGTCGCCGTCGCCTTCGCCCGCGAGGGAAACCCGGTTGTCGCCTTCGACATCGATCCCGCCCGCGTCGCCGAACTGAAGACGGGACGCGATCGGACCGGCGAAATCCCCGGCGAAGCCCTAGCCCTGCCCGCGCTCGAGTTCACCGTCGATCCGGGCGCGCTCAAGCGGGCCGATTTTCACATCGTCACCGTGCCGACCCCGATCGACGACGCCAACCGGCCCGATCTCGCCGCGCTCGAATCCGCCACGCGCACCGTCGGCGCGCAACTCAAGAAAGGCGACATCGTCGTCTACGAATCGACCGTTTTTCCCGGGGCGACCGAGGACGTGTGCGCGCCGTTGCTGGCCAAAACTTCGGGCCTGACGGCGGGCCGCGATTTCGCCGTCGGCTACAGTCCGGAACGCATCAATCCCGGCGACCGCGA
>VGZQ01000064.1 GCA_016872535.1 Rhodospirillales bacterium
GCTATTCGGGACCGAGGGCATTTCGGGAGGGCGAACGTGGCCGAGCAGAGACCCGCCGACGGCGAAGCCGGAAACGCGCGCACGCCCCCGCAAACGGCGCTCGCGGTCGCGCTCAAATACGAACCCGAAACCGAATTCGCGCCCAAGGTGGTGGCGAGCGGCCGGGGCTCGATCGCCGAGCAGATTCTCGCCATCGCCTTCGCCAAGGGCATCAAGGTGCGCGAGGACGCCGACCTCGCCCAGTTGCTGAGCGTGATCGAGATCGACAGCGAAATCCCGATCGAGGCCTTCGCCGCGGTCGCCGAGATTCTCGCCTACGTCTACCGCGCCAACGGCGATTGGCCCGATTTCCTGGAGCGGATCAAGAGCGCGGCGACTCCCGAGGAACGTCCCGCATGAGCAAGACCCCGCCCGCGCCCCCACCGGCGCCCCCACCGGCACCCCCACCGGCACCCCACGTGCTGACCGGGGAACTGGCGCGGGTGCGCGTCGCCATCGCGCGCGCCAAGGACGACCTCGCCCAGGACCGCATGCCCGATCTCGCCGACCTGCGCTCGATGGTCGCCGGCGTGTGCGCCACCGCGCTGCACGGCGCCGAATCCGGCGGCGCCCCCGATCCGGCGAAGGCGAGCGCGCTGGAAGCCCTGCTCGCCGAGCTCGAGGTGCTGGAGGACGAGGTGCGCAAGTTCCGCGACCGCCTGGCCAAGCAGGGCCGGGGCTAGCCCCAGGGAGTCGCCCGTGGATTTCGGCGATTACTTCCGTTTCGTGCTGGCGCTCGCGTTCGTGCTCGCCCTGATCGGGGTGATGGCGTGGCTCGCGCGCCGTTTCGGCCTCGGTCAGCCGACCCGGCTTCCGGGAAGCCCGCGCCGGCTCAAAATCGTGGAAAGCCTCGCCCTCGACGCCCGCCGCCGGCTGGTGCTGGTGAGCCGCGACGGCACCGAACACCTGCTGCTGCTCGGCGGCGCCAACGAAGTGACGGTGGAAAGCGGCATCCGCCCGCCCGCGAACAAGGACTCCGCGCCCGGGGAGCCGAAACCATGACGCGCCCCCGTCTTCTGGCCGCGCTCGGCGTCGCGCTCGCCGGATTGGCGGCGGGCGCGGTGCTCGCGTTCGGCCCGCCGGCGCTCGCGCAGACCATCACCTTGAACCTCGGCGAGGAAGGCGGCCAGGCGACCGGACGGATCATCCAGCTGGTCGTCCTGGTGACGGTGCTGAGCCTCGCGCCCTCGATCCTGGTGATGGTGACGTCGTTCACGCGGATCGTGGTGGTGCTGTCGTTTTTGCGCACCGCGCTCGGCACCCAGCAGACGCCGCCGACCCAGGTGCTGGTCAGTCTCGCCCTTTTCCTCACGCTCTTCGTGATGATGCCGACGCTGGAGGCCTCCTACCAGCAGGGCATCCGCCCCTTGATGGAAGGCCAGATCGAGGAATTCGAGGCGTTCGAGCGCGCGGCCGAGCCGTTCCGCACCTTCATGGTCCGCCACGTGCGCGACCAGGATTTGGCGCTGTTCATGGACATCGCCAAGGTGCCGGAAACCGAGACCGTGGACGGCAAGCCCCCGCTCCGCGCGCTCGTGCCCGCGTTCATGATTTCGGAGTTGCGGCGCGCGTTCGAGATCGGGTTCCTGCTGTTCGTGCCGTTCCTGATCATCGACATGGTGGTGTCGTCGGTGCTGATGGCCATGGGCATGATGATGCTGCCGCCGATCATGATTTCGCTGCCGTTCAAGATCATCTTTTTCGTGCTGGTGGACGGCTGGTACCTGGTGGTGGGGAGCCTCATCCGCGGCTATGGCGCGGGGTAGCGCGCGCTTGCGCCGAGCGAACAGCGGGACTCTACGCGGTAAAATGGCCCTAACCCGTTGATAACGCTCGAAACCACCCGTTTCGTGTAGGCATTTGTAGGCATCGTCGGCTTTTTCGCCGCGCGGCCTTCGGCGCGACACAGCCGTTTCGGCGTTCGCACCGGGAAATCCACGGCGCGCGCCGTTTTTCGACCTATTCACTTGTCCAAGAACACGAAGCATCTTGGCGCAAGGTATAGCCTATGATAGGAAAAAAGTCAACTTCCGACTTGGGTCGAAAATTAGAGAAAAGGTCGCTTTCCCCGTCACGGTTCGGGCGACGCGCGCCGGAAAACCAGCTTGTTGGGATAATCGGCGGAAGGCATGGCCGCCAGATGGGCGCGCAACGTCGCCGCGTCGCTGCCGAGGCGAACCGCGCGCTCCCAAGCACCGCCGTGGGACACGCCGGCCAGGCGGCCGTCGCGAACGGCGGCTTCGATCGCCGAAACCCCGGGAAAGGCGAGCGCGAGGCGGTCGGCCGACGCCAGTTCGTAGCGCGCGACGAATTTCCTGACCAACGTGTCGGGCGACCAGAACAGATGCGGGCCCAGGTGCTCCGCCTCGAAATAATCGGCGGCGGCGATCCGGGTCGTGCGCACGCGGAAGCGGTTATGCACAATCCGCGGCTTCTCCGGTTCGTAGCGGATCAGGTCGACCCTCAGCGCGTCGTCGTCCGCCACGATCGCGAGCGCGATGAACCCGCGCCCTTCCGTGTAAACCCAGACGCCCTCGGGCCGCCGGTCGATCGCGGCGCCCGGTTCGACAATCGTCTTTTCGGGCTCGACGAAGCATCCCGCGACCAGCAATGTCGCCGCCAGCGCCAAGCGTCGCATGATCGTGTTCGCCATTGTCGTCACCCCAACCCCGCGGTTGTCTAAGGCCCCACAAATTCCCCGTTCTGCCAGCGGCCGGTCCGCCGCGTGCCGTCGGCGAGCGTCTCCGTCCCTTTGCCATGCAGAACGTCGTCGCGGAAATCGCCTTCCCAGCGCTGACCATCCCCGGTGACGATGACGCCCCTGACGATGCTTCCCTCGACGAAAAGTCCACGTTTCAGCATCTGAGCATGCGGGGCGGTCGGGTTGCGAATCGTCAAAACTCCGTCGCCTTCAAAGACGCCGTTCTTCCATCCCCCTTCGTAACGCATTTGCGTGTCGTTCGGGGTGACCAAGCTCGCGATTTTCACCAGGCTGCCGTAGCCGTGGGGCTTCCCGTCCTTCACGAAGCCTTCGTAGCGTTCTCCGTTAGCGCGGCGGATGATGCCGCGACCATGGGGCACGGTTCCCCGCCATTCGCCGTCGTAGACATCTCCCGCCAGGCGGGTCGGCGGGCGGCGCTCCACCCCCTCGTCGGCGCGCACGCGGCTTTCCTCGGCCTGCACCTTCCCGAAGATGTCGGCGACGCGGGATAACGCCTGCGCCCGTTCTTCCCCATCCCGCAGATAGCGGATCGCCTGCGTGTAATGGAAAAGCGCGGTCCTGAGCACTCGATCGTTCCCGTCGGCGCGTCCATTGGCAATCGACTCGGCCAGATAGAAGTGCGCAAGCCCGTCGCGCGGTTCGATTTGGAGCCCAACGTGGAACATCTTGGCCGCGGCGGGATATCGGCCTGCCTGGAACAGATCAAAGCCGGCGGCGAACAATTGGGTGGAGTCCGGGGCTTCCGGCGTCCGCTGGGCATGTGCCGCCCGCGTCGCCAGCACGCCCCAGGCCAACAGCGCGGCCGCCAGCATCAGGCGCGGCGTCACGGGTTTACGGTTTGACATAAAGGCCATCCTTGCCCAGTTCGCGGGCCAAGGCGCGGTCAATGCCGTCCAGGGCCAATGCCTGCCCCTGGCCCGGATGATTCCGGATCATGTATTTCAGGCAGTGACCGATACCGGACAGGGTAAATTGATCGTTGAGGGAAAGGCAGTCCACCGACGGTTCGGTCTCGGTGGGATGGGCCGGCGGATCCGGCTCCAGCTCCACGGGCAACTTGGTCGCGGCCCTTGCCCCGGGAGGCCGGCCGTAGCCGTAGCTTCCCCTGCGGACGACGAACGGGTTGGCGGCGGCGCCCGGCGACGCGCCGCCTTGGGCCGGGGCGCAACCCGTAAGGCGTCGCCGACCCATATCGTCCGCCACTCGCATCATGTCGCCCAGGGTGAGCGAAGCCTCGATTCGCGCCGCGACCGCATCGATCGAGCAATCCGCTTCCCGGGATGTGGCGGGAGGAGCCGATGGAGCCGTCTGC
Organism: Rhodospirillales bacterium; assembly: GCA_016872535.1. Classification (NCBI taxonomy): domain Bacteria; kingdom Pseudomonadati; phylum Pseudomonadota; class Alphaproteobacteria; order Rhodospirillales; species Rhodospirillales bacterium. The sequence goes on from VGZQ01000064.1 coordinate 4,074, forward strand.
GGTGACGCAGAGGGTGGTTTCGGCGTCACCGCGCGAGACGGCGCGGGAGCGGGAGCAACCGCCGCTACCGGCGGCGGCGGCGGGGCCGTCGGTGCCGGCGTTGCCGGCTGGGCGGAAGCACCGTCAATCAAGCCGTGTTCGGCGGCGAAGGACGACCAACAAATCTTATCCTTTCGGTCGAATACGGCTTGGCAGCTTGGGAAACAGGCCGTATGGGCGGGGTGCGCGCCGCCGCCGCCGCGACTGGGATAACGACGGAGGCAGTCGTCGCGGCAACGCATCTCCTCGTTAACGGCATCGTTAAAGCAAGCGCCGGATACGTAGAGTTCATAATAGGCAACGGTCGATGGACGCAGGGTTCGGCCTGCCGCCGACGGCGCGGGTTTAGCGGAGGGCGAAGGGCGGCGGTCCGGCTTTGCGACCGGCCCATCGGGCGGCGCGACGACCGTACAGCGTTCGATACACAGCCCGGTGCGCGAATCCTTGCCGTAGCACCGCTGTTCCTTGACCTTGAAGCGGTTGCACCACTTGTAATCAACGTAATCAAAGGTGCATTCCAGGCCATCGGCGGTCGTGCGCGAGCCGATGAATTTCGGCGGCGGATACCATTGCGGACGCCACGGCGCGACTTGGGCGTCGCGGGTATCGGGGCAACCAGCGGCGGCTTCATCGAACGCAGCGGAGAGGATCAGGAATGCCGTCACGGCAAGCCATCCGAATCTTTGCATCGCCAATTCCCCGGATTACTCGTGGCCGAAACGCGCCAAGCCGAACTCAGTTGGACAAGGGAATGCACCCCGCGCGGAAGCATTCGAGAATCGCCCGCTCGACCGCGGGCCCGTAAATGCCGTCGGGCGGGCCGGAATAGAAGCCGCGCTTCTTCAGGTAGTCCTGGTAGCGCCGCACACGTTCAGGCCCGCCCAGTTTCATCGAATCCCTGTAAGCGTTCACCGCCTTGTCCGGCTCGCCGCGCGCGAGCAACGCCGCACCCAGCGTATCGAGATTGACCGGCGTCCGCTTGAGCGCGAGCGCCTTGCGGGCGTGGCGCAACGCCTCCTCGCCGTTGCGCAAACGTGCGTCCTTGGCCGTGGCGTAGATCCAAGCCAGGCTGTTGTGGGCCACGGGGTCTTCGGGATCAAGACGGATCGCCTGGGTCAGGTCCTCTATCGCCTTCTCGAAATTCCCCAGGACCCCATGCGCCGCGCCACGATGGACGTGCAGCTCGCTATCGCCGGGTTCAAGCTTGAGCGCCTGGTCGTAGTCCTCGATGGCGCGCGCGGTGCGGCCGGCACGCTGATGTGCCAGTCCCCGCCTCAGGTAGGCGTAAGCAGATGGTTCCAGGCGCAGGGATTCGTCGTAGTTTTGTATCGCGCGTTCATGTTGACCCAGGCCCACATGAGCATCACCCAATAGCGTGCGGCCGAACGCGTTCTTGGGGTCGAGCCGGAGTGCCTGCTCGAGATCGCGCGCCGCCAGGTCGAACTGGCCTTTCTTGAGGCGGGCTTCGGCGCGATGGACGAAGACAAAGGGAACGCCTCCTTCCGCCAGTTCGCCCGAGTTGAGAAGCCAAGTGCATGCACCGATCCGCAAATCAGCATCGGCCTCATCATCCAGGCACCAAGTCTTCTGTTTCTCGAAATCTTGGGTCCGGGTGGCAGCCGCACCGGTCAAGGCGAACGCGGCAGAGAGGCTCAGGAGTGCCATCAAGGCAAACCTTCCGAATCTTCGCATCGCCAAAGTTCCCCGGATTACTCGCGGCCGAAACGCGCCAAGCCAGGCGCGCCATAGAAATATCACGGGAAAACCGGCCAAATCGAGAAAAAACCATAAAAATTATGCGGGATCGAATTGCCACGCTTGGAGCCAAGACCGGCCGCCCCCTGGATCAAGTCCGCCGGGAGGGCAAGTCGTTCGGGGTTCGGGACACGGCTCGTGCCGTCAGGACGCGCGGGCGGGATCGTTGGAGGGCGGCGCGGGCTTTTCGCCGGATCGCTTTTCCTCGATCACCTCGTATTCGGCCTCGATCACGTCGGTGCGCGGCGACGGAACGCGCCTCCCCAGGAAGCGCGCGGCGACGGCGCCCGCCACGATCACCGGCAGCAATATAAGAAAGAGCCCGCTCACCAGGATGGCGAGCGCGAGCGCCACGGCGATGGCGGCCACCACCACGACCGCCACCCGCCAGAAGGGCACGCGCCCGGCGCGCAGGAAGACGTATTGGCGGGTTTCGGTGCGTATGTCGGTATCGGGCATGGTCGCGTTCCGCCGCGGCCGATGACGAAACGCCGCCGGTAAAGAATGGGCGCGCGGGCGGCCAATCGCAACCCCGGCGATTTCGAACGGCGCCGCCTTGGACTCGGGCGCGGCGGCGGACCAAAGCCCGCTCCGTTTAGATGGAACCGTCACCCCCGCGCAAGCGGGGGTCCAGGAGTTCGAAAAGGCTGGATTCCCGCGTTCGCGGGAATGACGGAATGGAGACATCCGATCGGACTATGCTCTAGACTCGCTCCCCATGCCCCTTTTCAGCCGCCGCGCGGTTCTTGCCTCCCTCGCCGGTTTCGGCGCGGTGTCGGCGTTGCCGCGCGCGGGACATGCGGCGCCGCAACCGATCCTGACCCGCCCCATCCCCAAGAGCGGCGAGATGATCCCGGCGATCGGGCTCGGCACCTGGATCGTGTTCAACGTCGGCCGCGACGCGGCCCTGCGCGCCCAGCGCTTCGAGGTGATGCGGACGTTCTTCGAGATGGGCGGCGGGATGATCGATTCCTCGCCCATGTACGGTTCGGCCGAGGACGTGATCGGCGACGGCCTGAAGCGCGCGACGATTTCCGGCGGGCTCTTTTCCGCGACCAAGGTGTGGATCTGGGGAAGAGCGCGCGGCGTCAAGCAGATGGAGGACTCGCGCCGCCTGTGGGGCGTCAGGCGCTTCGATTTGATGCAGGTGCACAACATGGTCGATTGGGAAGCGCACCTGGAAACCCTGCTCGCCGACAAGGCCGCCGGGCGCATCCGTTACGTCGGCGTCACCACCTCGCACGGCGAGCGGCACGAGACGGTGATCAAGGCGATGGAAACCGGATCGCTCGACTTCGTCCAGTTTTCCTACAACGTCGCCGACCGCGAGGCGGAGCGTCGCCTGCTGCCGATCGCCGCCGAACGGAAGCTCGCGGTCATCGCCAACCGGCCGTTCCGCACCGGCGATCTGATCGAGCGCGTCGCGCGCCATCCGCTGCCCGCCTGGGCGGGCGAGATCGATTGCGCCAACTGGGCGCAGTTCCTGCTCAAATTCATCGTCTCCCATCCGGCGGTGACCTGCGCCATACCGGCGACCAGCCGCGCCGATCACGCGGCCGAGAACATGGGCGCGTTGCGCGGGCGCCTGCCCGACGAGAGCTTTCGCCGGCGGATGATCCGCTACGTCGAGGACCTGTAGGCGTTCATGTCGCCCGCGCGGCTGCTGTCCTTTTCGCCCGAGGCGTTTTTCGCCCTGTTCGAGACCTACAACCGCGCGGTGTGGCCGGCGCCGGTCGCGGCGTATGCGCTTGGGCTTGCGGCGCTTGCGCTGGTTTTCAAACCGATGCCCGGCGCGGGCCGGATCGTCGCCGCCATCCTGGCCGCGATGTGGGCGTGGAACGGCATCGCCTACCACCTGATTTATTTCGCCGAGATCAATTTCATCGCGCCCGCGTTCGCCGCGCTGTTCGTGCTTCAGGCGGCGTTGTTCGCTTGGGCGGGCGCGATCCGGGGTGCGCTCGTATTCCGCTTCCGCCCCGATTTTGCCGGCTGGACCGGCCTCGCCCTCGCCCTGTTCGCGCTGGCGGGCTATCCGCTGCTCGGCGAATTTGCCGGCCACGATTGGCCGCGCATGGCGGTGTTCGGGATCGCGCCCTGCCCGACGACCATCTTTACCTTGGGCCTGCTATCGCTCGTCGAGGGCCGCGCGCGCCTTTATCTTCTTGCCATCCCGCTTCTGTGGGCGCTGATCGGCGGTTCGGCGGCGTGGTTGCTGCGGATGCCGGAAGATCTGACGCTTCTCCTCGCCGCGCTGGCCGTCGGCGGCGCGATGTGGGCGGATTTACGGCGCGCGAAAACGTGATCGCCGAGGTTTCCCGTTCCCCTCGGCCGCCGTGGTAAAATTTGCGCCATGTTCCGTTCGACCCTCGGCGCTCTCGCGGTCCTTCTTTCGTCGGCCGTCGCGGCGTGCCAATCGCAAATCCCGCACGGCGAAGGCCAGGTCGCGCTCCAGCCCAACGTGCAACTCGCGTTCCAGCGCCATCTCGACCGGCCCCACCCGCGCGTGTTTTTCGTCACCGCCGACGGCGCCGCCGCCTACGGCCTCTATTGTCCGCACCCGGAGTGCGAGCCGGATCCGCTCTACATCCGGGCGCAACGGCGCTGCGAGGACCGCACCGGCCGCCCTTGCCGGGTGTTCGCCGAATACGGGCGAATCACCTGGCGCGGACCGGTCGCCCACGCGGCGCCGGGCGCGGGCGCCGTCGCCGGCATCGCGGTCGAGTGGGGCAACAGCCGCACGCTCTATCACCTGAAAATCGACGGCCTCGCGTCCGGGCCGGGGACCGTTTCCGGCAAAATCCGCGACGCCGCCTGCGCGGGCGCGGTCGATGTCCGCGCCCGGGAATGGAGCGTCGACTGCGGCGTCGCGCCGCCAGGCGCGCAAGCGAACGATGCGATCCGCGCGCGCGGCACGCTGTCCGGCGCGGGTCCCGGGCGATGGGAAGGGGTCGGCTGGAGCCAGGATCGGGAATCTGTCCGAGTTTTTGTCGCCGCGAATGTCGCCCTCGGTCCAACGACGGTCGCGGCCGAAGGCCCCGCGTTTCCCGCTTTGCCGCCGACCTACGAGGAACCCGCCCCGCCGGCGATCCGGGGCGGCAACGATCGCGTGAGTTTCTTCCGGCTGCGATGAAGGGCGGCCGGACGTTAACCAGATCCCCTTCACGATTTTGTGAACGATATAGATGAACGTGAACCTAATTATTCGAATCATCGTTTCGGGATACGCTTTGAAAAACCTGCGGTCGAGTTAAGAACCGTTCCAAACTTCCCGGCCGGTTGACGGCGGCAAAATCCGAAAATTATGTTTTTTCGAACATAATAGGTTCGGCGCCGCCCGTCCGCGGCCGTAACAAGCCGTAAAAAAAGAATAAAGTGCGTGGCGGTGCCCTCAGGGAGGAGGGGTGCATGTACCTTGCCGGGATTTGGCGGCGCGCCGCGAGCGCCGCCGCGGGTGTTTTTTTGGCCGGATTTGCTTGGCCGGTAGCGGCGGACGAAACCGATCTGGCGCAGGAGCGCCCGGCGCGGACAGTCACCCTGCCCGACGTCGTCGTCACCGGAACCCGGCCGGCCGACACGGAGGGCACCGGCAGCCGACTCAATATTCCGCTGGCCGATATTCCGGCCACCGTCGAGGTGATCGACCAGGAGACCCTGCACCGCCGGGGCGACCGCACCACCCTGGAGGCGGTCGAGAAAGCCGTCGGCTGGTCGGGCGGCTATTCGGCCGGCAACGGCGTCAGCTTTTCCACCCGCGGCTTCGTCGGCAACGACATCGGCATCCTCCACGACGGCACCCGCATCGCGCCCCCGGGCATGAGCGCGCGGCAGTTCGACACGTTTCTCTACGACCGGATCGAGGTGCTGAACGGCCCGGGCTCCAGCCTGCACGGCGAAGGCGCGATCAGCGGCGTCGTCAACTATGTCTCCAAGAACCCCGATCCGACGCGCTTCGCGCGGGAATTCGTCGCCAGCTACGGCAGCTTCAATTCGCCGCGCGGCGCCTTCGCCCTCAACGTCCCGGTCGGCGAGAAGCGCGATCTCGCCTATCGCGTCGACGGCGTCGTCAGCCATTCGGACGGCTTCGTCGACGAGACCGAGTATGACCGCTATCACCTGATCGGCAGCGTCCGTTCCGACACCCGGCCCGACCTGCGCGTGACCCTGAAGGCCGAACTGTTCGCCGACGACATCCGCGACCACTTCGGCCTGCCGCTCAACAACGGCAAGGTCGACGAGCGGCTGCTGCACAAGAACTACAACGTTTCCGACCGCAAGACCCGGGCCGACCAGATGGTGCTGCGGCTGGACACCGACTACACGCTCGCCCCCGGCATCGCGATCAAGAACCAGGTCTACGGCCTCAACGCCAACCGCCATTGGCGCAACGCCGAGGCCTACCGCTTCCTGCCGGCTACCAGCCAGGTCGAGATCACCGCGCTCGGCGACGTCCGCCACGAGCAGCACCTGTTCGGCGACCGCATACACGCGCTGATCGACCTGCCGGTGCTTGGCCACGCCAACCGCTTCGCCGCCGGCGTCGAGGTCAACCGGAACAACTTCCGGCGCAACGCCACTTTCCCCGACGTGTCGTTCCTGGTTCCCGCGTTCGCGCCGAACACGCCGTCGTTCAACCAGCTCAACAACAACGGAGCGCTGAACCCCGGCACCACGACCGTGATCACCACCACCAGCGCCTTTTTCGAGGACCAGTTCGAGATCGTCAAGGGATTCAAGATCTCCGGCGGCTTCCGCTTCGACCGCTACGACGTCGACGTCGACAACCACCAGACCGGCCGCCAGGAGCAGAAGCCGTTCTTCGCGCCGACCGGGCGCGCCGGCATCGTCTACGAGCCCCTGGCGGGGACCACCCTTTACGGCCATTACGTCAGCGGCACCAACCCGTCGCGCAATTTCACCCTCGGCCGCGCGCTCGACTTCGCGCTCGAATCCTCGACCGAGTACGAGCTCGGCGTGCGCCAGAAATTTTGGGGCAACCGCGCCGAAGCCGGGATCGCGGTCTACGACATCGTCAAGGAGAACATCCTGACCCAGCGGCCGAACAACGCCAACGTGACCGACAACATCGGCCGGCAATCGGCGCGCGGCGTCGAAATTTCCCTCGGCGTCGAGCCGGTCGCGGGCTGGCGCGTCGGCGGCAACGCATCGTTCCTGACCGCGGAATTCGACGAATTCAACGTCAGCGGCCAGTCGTTCGCGGGGCGCGTGCCGCCCAATGTGCCGCGCCAGCTCGGCAATCTCTGGACCCATTACCGCTTCGGCAACGGCTTCGACGTCGGCGGCAACGTCCGCTACGTCGGTCCGCGCTCGGGCGACAACGCGGGTACCTTCGTGCTCCCGTCCTACGCGACGCTCGATCTCTACGCGAGCTATACCGTCAATAATTGGGAATTCAGCCTGCGCGGGCGCAATCTCACCGACGAGCTCGCCATCGTCTGGTCCGAAACCGACTACACCCAGCAGGTTCAAACCGGCGAACCGCGCGCGATCGAGGCGCGGGTGACGGCGCGGTTCTGATTCGATACGGGGAATGCGACTCGACATCGACAGCGTTACTTGGCGGGCGGCCGGGCGGACGATTCTCAACTCCGTTTCCCTGACCGCGGCGCCGGGCGAATTCGTCGGCCTGGTCGGGCCCAACGGTTCCGGCAAAACCAGCCTGTTGCGTTGCGTCTACCGTGTCCATCGGCCACACGCCGGCACGGTGAAGCTCGACGGCCAGGACGTCTGGACGCTGTCGGCGCGCGAGGCGGCGCGACGGGTCGCGGTCGTTCTCCAGGAACCGGGCGCGGATCCCGGCTACAGCGTGCGCGAGGCGGTCGCGCTCGGCCGCACGCCCCATAAGGGCCTGCTCGACCCGGATACGAGCGACGACCATGCCCGGGTGGCCGACGCCCTGGCGCGAGTCGGGCTGACGGCCCTCGCCGACCGGCCGTTGGCGACACTCTCCGGCGGCGAGCGCCAGCGCGCGGTGATCGCCCGGGCCATCGCCCAAGCCCCCCGGGTGCTCGTGCTCGACGAGCCGACCAATCACCTCGACATCCGCCACCAGATCGACTCCATGCTCCTGGTCCGATCCCTGGGAGTCACGGCGCTGGCCAGCATCCACGATCTCAACCTCGCGGCGGCCGTCTGCGATCGCATCTACGTTCTCGCGGCGGGACAGGTGGCGGCCGCCGGCGCGCCCGCCGACGTGTTGACCGCCGAGACCATCCACCATGTCTGGGGCGTCGACGCCGAGGTCGTTGTCGACCCGCGTGCGCGCCGCCCCCGCATCGACTATACCTACGACCGGCCCGGCCTGGCCCGGCCCGACCTCGGGGCATAGCCATGCGCGCGCGTTTACCGATCGCCCTCGCCGCTCTCGGTTCTTTCGCCATCGCTCTTGTCGCCGTCGTCGGCGCGGCACGGGCCGACTTTCCGGTCACGATCGAAAACTGCGGCCGGACGATCACGTTCGCCAAGCCGCCCGCGCGCGCCGTCAGCCACGACATGAACATCAGCGAGATCATGTTCGCGCTCGGCTTGCAGGATCGCATGGTCGGCGTCACCGGCATCACCGGCTGGTACAAGATGACCCCGGAATTCCGGCGCGCGCTCGGAAGCTTGCCCGAACTCGCGGCCAAGGAGCCGACGCTCGAAAATCTGCTCGCCGCCAACCCGGATTTCTTTTTCGCCGGCTGGTACTACGGCATGCACCCGGGAGGCCCGGTCACGCCCGACTCGCTCGCCGCGTTCGGCATTCCCGTCTACGTCTTGACCGAATCCTGCGCCCATATCCGCGCCGACTCCCGCACCGATTCCCGCTCCGCCCCTCGGGCCGCGGACATCGAGGTGCTCTACCGCGACATCCACAACATCGGCCGGATTTTCGGCCGCTCCACCCGGGCGGACGCCCTGATCGGCGACTACCGCCGACGGGTCGACGCGGTGCGCCAGCGGCTTGCCGGGGCAGCACCGGTGCGCGTGTTCCTGTTCGACAACGGCGAAGACAAGCCGTTCACCGCCGGCAAATACGGCATGCCGACCGCGATCATCGCCGCCGCCGCCGGCCGCAACGTCCTCGACGACGTGGCGGCGAGCTGGGGGCATGTCGGCTGGGAGTCGGTGATCGCGCGCGACCCCGAGTTCGTCGTCCTGACCGCGACCGGCGACGACAGCTGGCGCGACCGCTGGCGGTTCCTCAAGACCCACCCGGCGTTAGCGTCGATCCGCGCCATGCGCGAGGACCGTTTCCTGGCGCTCGAATACACCGAGCTGACCCCCGGACCCGGCAACATCGCGGCGATCGAGAAGCTGGCGCGCGCGTTGCACCCGGAGCGCTTTCGGTGAAATCGACGCCGTTCGCGCTCGCGGCCCTCACCGCGGCGCTGGCCGTTTCGATCGCGGTCGCGGTCGCGCTCGGCGCCGTGCCGGTGCCGCTCGGGACCGTGGTCGGCGTCATCGCCGCCGAGATCGCGCCTGGCGCCGTCGCGCCGACATGGTCGATCGGCGACCAGCGCATCGTCTGGGAGATCCGGGTCCCGCGCGCGATCCTGGGCGCCCTGGTCGGCGCCGGGCTCGCCGTGGTCGGTGCCACCTTGCAGGCGATCACGCGCAATCCGCTCGCAGACCCCTATCTGTTCGGCGTTTCCTCGGGCGCAGCCCTCGGCGCCGTCGCGGTGATCGTCCATCTCGGCCTGTTTCTCGGTGTCGCCACGTTGCCGCTCGCGGCCTTCGGCGGCGCCATGACCGCGCTGCTGCTGGTGCTCGCGATCGTCGGCGATCGCCGGATCGGCCCGGAGCGGCTGGTGCTCGCCGGGGTCGCGGTCTCGTTCGTCTTCGGCGCCGCGACCAACTTCCTGATTTTCGCGGGCGATCCGCGCGCCGCCCATGCGGTGGTGTTCTGGATGCTGGGCGGGCTCGGCGCCGCCAGCTGGAATCTTCTCGCCGTGCCGGCGGCGGTGACGGTTTTCGGAATCCTCGCCCTCTTTCTGCACTTCCGGGTCTTGAACGCCCTCGCCAACGGCGACGAAACGGCCGTCAGCCTCGGAATCGAGATCGAATCGGCGCGGCTGATTCTTTTCGCGATTTCGGCCGTCATCACCGGCGCGCTGGTGGCGGTGAGCGGCGCCATCGGTTTCGTCGGCCTGATCGTTCCCCATGTGGTGCGCGCCTGGGTCGGCGCCGATCACCGCCGGGTGCTGCCGGTCGCCGCATTCGCGGGCGCGCTGTTCCTGGTCTGGGTCGACGTGGCGGCGCGGCTTTTATCCGCCCCTCAGGAATTGCCGATCGGCATGATCACCGCCGCCCTCGGCGGCGGGTTCTTCGTCTGGCACATGGCGCGGCGGCCTTAGCCGAGAACTTTCGCGGAAAAAAGCGTCTTCGCGAGAAAAACGGCTGAAGACTCCGCCTATGCGGTTTCGCTCAGTGTCTTCTCCAGGGCCTCGGCCAGCGCCCGGATCTGTACGGGTTTGCGCAGCACTTCGTAATCCATGCCATCAATGGCTTGGCGCCGCAATTCCTCGTCCGAGTACGCGGTGATGAGAAGAATGGGAACCTCCGGCCGGGTCTTCCGCACCTTGTCGGCCAAATCGACGCCACTCATCCCGCCGGGCATGACGATATCCGACAGCAGTAAATCGAACTTTTCGCCGGATTCCAGGAACTTCATCGCTTCAATCGCGTTTTCCGCGCTCAAGACCCGATAGCCGAGAATTTTCAGCACCTTGAGCAGGGCGTTGCGGACATGGGCGTCGTCCTCGACGTACAGGACCGTTTTCGGTTCCTCGGCCGCGAGCCGGTTCTCTTCTTCGGTCTCTTCCCCCAGCTCCCCGTCGTCGATTTCCGATGCGGGAACCCGCGGAAAGAAAATTCGCACCTCGGTTCCCCGGCCGACCTGGCTGTCGATCTTGAGATAACCTCCCGATTGGGTAACGAAACCATAGACCATGCTCAGGCCCAGACCCGTCCCCTTGCCTACCTCCTTGGTGGTGTAGAACGGCTGCATGACGCGTTCCAACGCCTCCGGCGGCATGCCCTGGCCATTGTCCGCCACCGTTACGCAAACGTAATCGCCGGATGGAACCGTGAAAGACCAGTTCCGGGTCGCCGCCGCGTCCAACGCGACATTGGCGACGTCGATACGGATCCGGCCGCCGTTGAGCATGGCGTCCCGGGCGTTGAGGAAAAGGTTGACGATGGATGCCCGCAACTGCGACACGTCGACCCGGACCGGCCACGATTTCGTCGCGGCCGGCCCCTCGACTTCGATGGTTTCGGGCAGGATCGGGCGCACGAATTCGACGACGCCCTTCAGATAGTCTTCCAAGCGGACAAAAACCGGATTCACCCTCTTGCGGCCGGCGTAGGACAACAGGCGGTCCGTCAACTCGCCGCCCCGGAAGACGCCTTCGAGGATCACGCTGATCATCTGCTTCTGCTCGGCGGGCCCCAGTCCTTTTTGCTGCATCAATTCGAGATGCGCGGTGATGCCCTGGAACAGGTTGTTGAATTCGTGCGCCACGCCGCCGGCCATGAGGCCCAGGTCCTTCATCTTTTGATCTTGGCGAATTTTTTCCTGAAGCCACTGTTGTTCGGCATGGCTGCGTTCCATCGCCGCGACGACCGACCGGATACCCTTCGTGAAAATGTAGAAAGCACCGGCGAAGACGAGCAGGCTTCCGCCGAACAGCAAATACAGCCAGTGTACCGTGTCCTCGGACGGCAGTTTTGCCCGCCAGGTGAGGTATCCCAGGGGAGTTCCATTTACCGCCGTCAAAGGTAGCGAGGCGGAAAGAAGATCGGATTCGCCGGAAACCAAACGCAAATCTTCCAATAGATAGCGTTTCGAGAATTCGTCGAGCAGCTTGCGGTCGAGCGCCCGGGTAAAAATCAGGATCGAACCGGTCGCGATCTCGCTCTTTTCCCGTGCGGCGCCTTCCTTCCTGAAACGCGTCAAAACGCTGGCGGCGACAATATGCACGGCATCGCCGTTGCGCAAAAACCCGGTCTTCGGCATTGGCGGCTCCGTCTTGGGGCCGGACCGCGCCTTTTTGAGGATTGCTTCCAGCTCCCCGGCGGTGAAATAGGCTCGTGGATCGTCATGCGTCCGCCGGCCGTTCACCATCGTGTAAATGGGCCGATCATTCTGATCGAGAACGAAACTCGTCGAAACGTCGAACTTATCGTGCATATAAAGGCCGACATTCTTGTCCGCCCATATCAGATCAAATCGGTCAACGAGATTGAGAACCGCGTCGTCCCAGTAGCTGTAGTCGAGCAGTTGATCCGACAGCCGCTTCTCCCGATCTGCCACAATCGATCGAACCAAGTGAATGGAATCGTTGATTGCAGTTGCGTCCTGGTTGCGAACGGCGATCGCCGATATACCGCCGATCAAAATGAGGCTGGTGACGAGAATGAACGCAAACGTTCCCGACAACAGGCGCAGCAGGGAACGGTTGAAATCAGGATTTCCCGCATCACCGTCCCGTTTGCCGAAAAAACGCATTCCGGCTATTCTGCCCACGCCAACGTGCCGGTCATGGGTCTGGTGATTAAGAAAAACCTGGGATCGAGCCATATCCATTGCATTTCCACCGCTTCATGCCGCCGATTGAATTACGATATGATTGTTGGCGCCGCCGTCGATGAGGAGCCCATGCGAAATCGCGTATCCTTTCCTTTGATCATTTTGACCGCCGGACTGATCACCGGATGCGAATTCTTCGGTGAGCGCGAACTGCCGATGTCCTTGGAGTTGCCGTTGTCCGACGCCCGCGTGGTGGATGCCTTCACGATCGGTGGTAAACGAATTCCATTGCCGCCGGGCGAGTGGACGGTCATCGGCACCGGCATCGAGAAGGACGGCGAACGCGGCTTTCACAGTTCCAGCATGCTGGCATTGATCGAAAAAAATCAACTGCTGTCGGCGGTCGAAATTGCGACCAACATCCCGATCCCCAAGGCGGCCGCCGGCGGCAAGCCGAAGGACGGCCGAGGCGAAGGTTGGCTGACCCATCAGGGGTGCGTCCGCGACGATCTGCATTTTCTAGCGGTAACCGCCAACGTTCGGCTCGGCGACCAGGATTGCTGGTGGGTTAATCATTGGCGCATGCACCGAACCGGTTCCGGCGCGGCGGAGCATTGGCAAAAAGCCCAGAAATATCTCGCCGAGAACAAGATCAAAGCGCCCCTCGACATGATCGGTGTGACTTATCGGCTGGCGAACAAGGATCATTACCTGACCGTGACTTATTTCTTGAGTCAACAGCCTTCGGATTTCGACGACCGGAACGATGTCCACTGGTCCATCGCCTCCTGGGAAACAAGCGTCTGGCACCCCGATCAAGTAAAAAAAGATCCTAAAAGGCGTCAGCACATCGACAAAATCATTGCTTGGGGTAAATCCTGGCATCCCCAAATCAAGAAGGTTTTTCAGGCCGACCAGAAATGAATATCTTAAGGAGATTAAGCGGTTATTCGGATTGTATAAACCTTTGGCCGCTCCCGAAATGCGGGTTTATCCCTTATACTTCAAAGCCCAGCGGTTTTATAAAATAACCCGAAGCCGATCGAGTCGTGGACGTTTTTTTCTGGCCTAAATTTTAAGGCCATCTTCGATGCTCGCTCTTCGGCGAACTCGGCCACTGCGACCAGTATCAACCTCTCTTCGCGAGAAAATGTTGTTGCCGGGTATCGGATTCAAAAAAAATCTTCTTGTCACTGTTTTCGGCGTGACGTTGGTGGCGCTTGTGTGCGCGCCCGTGACCTTCGACGCCGCTAACCTTTCCTTCGACACATCGATCGCACTCGCCAAAGGCGGCGGCGGTGGTGGTGGTGGTGGTGGTGGTGGTGG